>JAZODZ010000367.1:0-22344 GCA_045597285.1 Myxococcota bacterium | reverse complement strand
TTATAAAATAAGGTTGGTCTTTATAGGCCGGAATAAGGCTGGTCTTTATAGGCCGGAATTGAATGAAATAATATTAAAAAAAAATCATTCAAGTTTGGAATAAAAGCGAGCATCGTCGCGTAACATCAATTGGAGTAATGCATTCCCCTAAAAATAGTCAAGGAGAAAAGTGAATGCCTGAAAAGAATAATACGATCTCATCTGAGGCCAATGAATCGCTTCAGAAGTGGCATATAGGAGAGCGAGTAGTATATCCCAGTCATGGTGTGGGCGAAATTGTGGCCATTGAATCGAACGAACTCTTTGGCCCCGGCGCCAAGGTCTATGTTCTGGAACTGATTCAGGCTCCTCGCCGCGTGATGATTTCTACCGAGAAAGCAGAGAAGGGTGCACTCCGTCCCGTCGTCTCCCCCGAGGAAGCCCATAAAATCATCGCATCGCTCAAGGAACCACCTCCCGCATCCAAGGCCGTGCCCTGGACCAAACGGCAGCGTATCCTCAACGACAAACTCGCCAGCTGCTGCCTCCAGGATGTTGCTGATGTCGTCCGCGAACTCTATCACCTCAAAAATGTCAAAGACCTCAGCTTCAGCCAGCGCCGCCTCTTCGATACCGGAATCGGCCTGATCGTTCAGGAATTGTCGATTTCGCTCCAGCGCCCCGCCGAGGATATCGAAAAAGAAATTCACGCCATGTTTGTCTAATTTCTTGACAAATCATGCCACTAAGACTAATGGACAGCGCGTTTTTGCTTAGGCAAAAATGCGTTTTCCATGTGGAAATGTAGTTTTTTCGCTTCGATCCGTTTACCCGGAATGTCTTCCGACCGAAAACGGATCAGGACAATCCGCTCCCGAATGTTTCGGAGCGTTGTTGCGGTAAGCGCCGCAGAAGGTTTAAAAACGCACGTATTGAGTGCAAACAACAGAGAAAGGAAATTTCATGAGCCGTTATACTGGTCCGCGTCTTAAGATTCTTCGTCGTTTTGGCTGCTCCCTTCCGGGTCTCACCCGCAAAACTGTGGATGAAACCGCCCTTCCTCCAGGGGAACATGGTGCAAATCATCGCCGTAAAGTCAGCGAATATCGTGAACACCTCGATGAAAAACAGAAAGTTCGTCTGAACTATGGCATCAGCGAACGTCAGTTCGTCATCTATATGAAAGCCGCCATCAGCAGCAAGTTGGATACGGGTCTCCGCCTCATCCAGCTCCTCGAGGGCCGTCTTGACAACGTCGTTTTCCGTGCCGGTTTTGCCCCCACAATTCCTGCTGCCCGTCAGATCGTCAATCATGGTCACATCCTCGTCAATGGCCGCAAAGTTGATATCCCCAGCTTCCAGGTCCGCGTCGGCGATGTCGTTTCCCTCCGCGAACGCAGCAAGAAAGTCCAGTTCATCCAGGATTCCCTCGCAACGCCGTCCCTTGCACGTCCCAGCTATCTCGAATTCGATGCTGAAAAACAGACCGCCAAGATGATCAACGTTCCGGCCCGCGAAGATGTTCCCATCACGGATCTCCGCGACAACCTCATCATTGAGTACTACAGCCGCCGCGTCTAATCTCAGTTGTTATTTGCACTCCCCCAAAAGGGAGTGCGGTGGCGCATGTCTCCAAGACATGCGTTTTTTTTTATTCTTTCACATCTCAACACTCTAACCCAGGAATACCCATGGCCGCCGTAAAACCCGCAATCCCAAAGGGAACCCGTGATTTTCTTCCACAACAGATGCGCCAGAGAAACCGCGTGATGGATGTCATTCGCCGCGTCTACGAACGCCACGGATTCGCCCCCATCGAAACGCCCGCCATCGAAAACATCGAAACTCTGATGGGCAAATATGGCGAAGAAGGCGATCAGCTTCTGTTCAAAATCCTCATGCGCGGCGCGAAAGCATCCACGGGACAATGCGATCTCGGTCTTCGATACGATTTGACCGTGCCCCTTTCGCGATTCGTCGCCATGCACCAGAACGAAATCGGCCGTGTCTTCAAACGATATCAACTTCAGCCCGTGTACCGCGCCGATCGTCCGGGACACGGCCGCTTCAGAGAGTTTTATCAGTGCGACATCGATATGACCGGCGCACCGGCACCGGTACCCGAAATCCTGCTGCTCCACGCCGTGAGCGACGTGTTCGCGGAACTGAAATTCGGCGGAATCTGCATTCATATCAACGACCGTCGCATCCTCCGTGCGATGATCGAAGTCTGCGGCATCGGCATTGAACAAGAAACGACCGCGATTACCGCCATCGACAAGCTGGATAAAATCGGCGTCGAAGGCGTCGAAAAAGAACTCATCGATCGCGAAATTTCGCCGGAAAGCGCCAAAAAGCTACTCGATCTCGTGCAGGCAAAGCCCACGAACGACGAGACGCTTGCCGCGCTCGAAAGCCTGTTTGCCGAAAAGGCCGAAGCCCTTCAGGCCGTGTCCGAACTGCGCCTGATCGTCGATGCCACGAAATCCTTCAATGCGGCGCCATCGATTCGCGTGAGCCCCGAACTCGCCCGCGGCCTCAACTATTACACCGGCGCCATCTTCGAGATTCAGGCGGAAGGCCTGAATTCCAGCATTGCCGGCGGCGGCCGTTACGATCACCTGATCGGCATGTTTTCCGGCCGCGATATCCCCGCAGTCGGCATCAGCCTCGGTTTTGAACGCATCTGCGTCATCATGCAGGAACGCGGCATGTTCGAGGATACGAGCAGCGATGTCGATGTCGTCGTGGCACCGGCTTGTGCGCAGGCCATTCACGCAGCCGCCGCATTTTCGGGGCAAATCCGCGCCCTCGGGCTGTCGTGCGAGATTTATCCAGGCTTCGACAAGCTGAAAAAACAGTTCAATTACGCGAACGATCGCCACGCCCGTTACGTCGCCGTGTTTGGCGAGGATGAGCTTGCTGCTGGCACTGTGACGCTGAAAGATATGGCATCCGGCGAACAAAAGACCGCGCCCGTCGCGACAATTCGCCTCGAAGGCGACGTCCTGACCATCGGCTAATGTTTGACGGCACGCCTATTGACATACGGCGTGCCCGGTCGGCTATTGCATACGCCGACCGGCGTGCGCTATTGCATACGCGCACGCTTTAAGCAACGCGAGCCGTATGCGCACAGCCAAAGGCGAGCACATAGGCGAGCGCAAAGGGCGTATCGGCGCAAGCCGATAGCCCGAAATACAGGGCGTATCGGCGCAAGCCGATAGCCCGAATAATTAAAATACTTGTTATTTTCTGCCCGTTCTTTATAGTAATGCGCCCTCAAATTGAGAATTGGGGGAGATTTTTTCATTAATCAGTCGGAGAACCTGAGTATGCTTCAGGATTTGCGAGACCAGAAAAACTCCGGTCTTATCGTTATACTATTTGCAGTCATTATTCTCGTCTTCGTATTTATGTTTGGCCTTCCCGGATCGGATTCGTGTGCGTCGAAGAGCCATTCGGATGTCGCGCAGGCAGGCAGCCACAGCGTCGGTTACGACATGATGCGAAGCCAGCTGTTGCAACGCTACGACGACAGCATCCTTTCCAAACTCGAATATTCTGCAACGGCTAAAGAAGTCACGCGTGCCATCAGCGTGATTTATCTTTTGGCCGATGATGCACGTGAAGCCGGTATTCGCGTCAGTGACGAAGAACTTCACGAATATATTACGAACTGGGAATTCGGTAATACCGATGTCATGCGGTATTTCTATCATAAAAACCAGTTCTCGCAGACTTCCTACACCAGCGCACTCTCTCGTTTCCAGCTTTCTGCCCAGGATTACGAAGATTACAAGCGCTGTGAATTTCTCGCTCGCCGTTATTTGATGCTGATGAGCGCTTCGGTAAGCGTTTCGGACGAAAGCCTCTGGCAGGAATTTGCGCTTCAGAATAATGCCACGGCACTCGAAGCCGTCCGCCTGACCAACGAGGACGTCCGCGCCGCGCTCAAACCCCTTACGGAAGACGAAATCAATACATTCGAGACATCCGGCGCCGCCGATATCGAAAAGTATTACAACGAGCATTTGGGCGACTTTACTATCGGCGCAAAGGCTAAATTGCAGCAAATCGTGATTCAGAAGAATCAGACGAAACTGACCAATCCGGGTGCCAAAACCGTCAAGACACAGCTTGCTGATCAGCGAGCAGCCGTTGCCAAACGCCAGATCGACGAAGGCCTTGATTTTGCCCAGGCGTTTGTCGATTACGATGAAGCCGAAGACAAATCCAGCCAGGGAATGACCGGACTTCTGAGCATCGACATCATGGCTCCCGAACTCCAGAATGCACTCGATGGCAAGAAAGTCGGCGATATCATCCGGGTCGATTTGTCCGATCGAATCATCATTGCCAAACTCGTCGATTACACCGAAAAAGTTGTCACACCACTGGCCGAAGTGAAGCACCAGATTGCCAAGACGATCCTCGATGATCGCCGCATCAGCAACCGCCGTGACGAAGCGGCCGCCAATCTCCTTTCCCTCGTCCAGAGCGGAAAGACGATGGAAGAAGCCCTCAACATGGCGCTTTATGCCGATGTTCTGGCAGAACAGCCGACGATGCCCGATACCACCGAAACGCCGTCACTGCTCGGAAATGACACAGACTCCATACTTGGCGGTTCTTCATTGGGAAAACTTGGCGGCGGCGGCTTATTAGGCGGTTCGCCTTCAGGCTCTGCTTTTGGTTTTGATTCCAATCAGCTCAATATTGGACTGGATCCGCTCACAGCCACGGGTATGCCCGTGATTCCCGATGTTCCCGACAAAGTTCCCGTTCCCACGGATTTGCCGATTGTCGCCGAAGCCAATCGTGCCAAAGTTCGCCAGCTCTCCGACCTTCGGACGGATACAAATTACATCGCAGGCATTGGCATCGACGACGATTTTGCCCGCGATATTCGCAATGCCAGTGCAGGAACAGTGCTCGCCAAAGTTTATCATATCGACGACGCTCTCGTCATTGCCAAAGTCGTTTCAAAGACGCCAGCCGACCGCGAAGTGTTCAACAGCATGGTGGACGCGCTCAGGGAAAAAGCCCTCCACGAAAAACAGATCGAACTCGTGGGCAATATCGAGGACATCATTAATCTGGACTCGAAGGGCTATGGCCTCTGGATTAAACAAAAACTCGAATCCGCAGAATCTTCCGGCCGCCTGAAGCTGAACAACGACTACTTCAACAAAGCGTATGCCGCAAGCGTAAAACGCCAGCAGGAACGCGAAAAACAGGAACAGGAACAATAACAAAAAAGCCGGTTTTATCCGGCTTTTTTCGTCTCTCCTCTACAAGGTATCTGAATGAGCGAAATACAGGTTTTATCGCCGGTTTTAAGCAACCAACTCGCCGCTGGCGAGGTGCTGGAAAGGGCTTCGAGTGCAATCAAGGAGTTGATCGAAAATTCACTCGACGCGGGGGCAACAGCCATCGAAATCGAAATCGAAGACGGCGGCAAAAAACGCATGATGGTGAGCGACAACGGATGCGGCATGACGATGGAAGATGCGAAGCTCTGCATCCTGCGACACGCCACGTCGAAGATACGCACGACACAGGATCTCGCGGCCATTGCGACGATGGGATTCCGCGGCGAAGCACTTGCATCGATGGCGGCGGTAGCGAGAATGACGATCACGACGCAGAGGCGCGGTGAGGATATGGGCACATTCCTCCGCGTCGAAGGAGCCGAAATCCTGGAATGCCGCGAAACGGCAGCACCCGTCGGAACCCAGATCGTCCTCGAGGACTTGTTTTTCAACACGCCCGCTCGCCTCAAGTTCTTGAAAACAACCCAGACAGAATCCCGAAAGATTTTTGAAGAAATCGAAAAATTCGCGATCGTCTGTCCCGAAGTCCACTGGAAACTCACCACGGATGGTCGCGTCAAATGCGACTGGCCCGCGCAGAAAACCCTCAAGGAGCGTGCGCTTTCCGTATTCGGAAGGACGGTTTACGACAGCCTTTACCCCATCGAGCCGACGACCGTCGGCAACGTCATGGTGGACGGGTTGTTCGGTTCACCGGAATTTTTACAGACGACAAACGGCCGTATTTACACGTTCGTCAACCACCGGATCGTGCGTGATAAGACAATAACGTCCGCAATTGGCAAGGCATACCGGGAGTTTTTGCATGGCAAACAGCCCTGTGTCGTGTTGTTCATCAGCCTTCCACTCAACAAGGTAGATGTCAACGTCCACCCGACCAAACTCGAGGTGCGATTCCAGGATCCGGATGAGGTTTTTCATGCAGTTTATCGTGCGCTTCGCCAGTCTCTCGAAAAAACACCCTGGATTCGAAGCGACAAACCAGCCTCGACGTTATCGCCGGATACGCGCCGGTATTTCGAGATGCTTCCGGATTCGGCATTCAGGACGCCCGAGGACAACATGCGCCGCGATATGGGGCTCACGCCGGAATACGTCATGGCGTCTATCAATGCGAATAACAAGCGCGATGAAACACAGACATCCAATATGCCCAAGACAGCAGTCGAACGCGATGTCGAAGAAATGCTGAGCGTATTCGACGGGCCGCAGGTCGACACGGAACCGTGCAATGCAGATGTGAAGGCTGTCAAATCGTTGACACAGCCGGATTTCGGATCGAATCCATCGACCGTGTGGCCGAAAGCATCGGGCGATTTCCAGCTAGAACCCGAGCGCAGGGTTGAATATTGTGAGCCGAAGGCCGAACCCGTCCTTCCATTGGAACATTACGAACAAAAAGGATATTTTTCGAGCCTTCGGTACATCGGCCAGCACGCGATGACGTACCTGATATGTGCCGACGGCGACAACCTCGTGATCATCGATCAACATGCGGCACACGAGCGAATTAATTACGAACGGCTCCGGCGCGTCGCCGATAAAGTACTGCCACCCGATTCACAGGGATTGCTGTTTCCGATACTGATGTCACTCGATACGCGCCTTTCGATGGTATTGATAGAACATCTGCCGTTTTTTCAGGAACTGGGATTTCAGATAGATGAGATGGGGAATCGTTCGTTTGCGATACGTGCGGTACCCCAATGCCTTGACGGCTATGATTATGCCGCCTTAATCCGCGATGCGCTGACGGATTTGGGCGAATCGGGGAGGGCCACTCAGTTCGAGGACATTCGGGACAACATATTGGCAACGATGGCGTGTCACAGCTCGATACGATCGGGGCAGGCCATGTCCGTGGAGGAAGTTCGCGAGCTACTACGCCTGATGGATTCGACGGGATTTCGTTCCAACTGCCCGCACGGCCGCCCTGTGCATTTCGTCCTGTCGATCTCGGAATTGGAGAAACGATTTTTGCGCATCGGTTATTCCGGAATCCATTAAAAGAAAAAGTGTTGCAAATCTTTGGCGCGAATATGTGGGGAATTTGTAATCTGTTGTGAAAGTGGTTAAACTATGATAGTATAACGCGCCGCAAAATGGGCGGTGCACCATTGAAACGCTTACTTTCACAATATGAAGTCATCTTCATAAACAGTTTTTGAACAATATCTCAGGATTGGAGTAGCAGTTATGAAAAAATTGAATGAACTTCAAACGAAAACAGCCCGTAAAATTGCAATGGCAATTGCTGGACTGATGTTTGTTCTGGCACCGTCAGCTGCACTGGCTGAACGCGTTGAGATCGATTGTAACTCCCTGGACCCTGATTCGGATATGAAGACATTTTACGATCTTTCCGCGCAAAGCATCGAGTTGGTACATCAGAAGAATTACACCGAAGCCCAGGCCGTTGCCGAACAAGCCATGTCGATGTGCACGACCGACGTTCTCACGGAGTACACGCTTGCCCGTATTTATCAGCTGACGAACAACTGCCCGAAAGCGTACTATCACTTCGAAAAGCTGACCCAGCGTTCAAACGATGTCCAGGAAGAAAATGCTGATGTCTACAAAGAATTGAATAAGCATTTCAAAGAAGTCCGCTCTAAATGCCCGGATGTCTACACACTCGAAATCTCCTGCGAGACGCCGGATGTCGAACTGCAAGTGACTGGCATTGGCTCGATGACGAACGTGAAATGCCCGTTCGAAGCGAAAGTAAAAGCCGGTGAATATCCCATCGTTTCGTCACGCGACGGCTATAAATCGCGTAAAGATTCCGTCACCGTTTCCGAGGCTGGTGGCAAGATCACGATTCCGCCATTGAAACAGATCAGCTCTGTTGCCGATGTCGTAATCCGTTGCCCGCGTGGTGCCACGACCTTCGTCCTGACCGATTCAAGCGGCAACGAAGAAATCCATCCCTGCCCATGGGAAGACAAACTCGCCGCCGATACGTACAAAATCCGCCTGAGCGGCACGGATCCCAAGGATGCCACGGAACTCGTCGTCGAAGCCAAGACGCAGGTCGATTACATGATTCCGAATGCGGCAAAGACGAACTGCAGCGCGACACCGCTGAGCAATTCCAAAGCCCCGCTCGCTGGTGGCCTCTTCATGTTGCTCGGTGCCCTCGGATTGGCTGCTCGCCGTCGTCGTTCATAATATGGAACTCTTTGATATGACTCCGGAGGCCCTCGTCGATGGCCTCCAGAGACGCCTAAAAAAAAGTCTCGGCCAGAACTTTCTGCTTGATGAAAATGTGACGCGCATGATCGCTCGCGAAGCAGATAAATTCCGGCCGTTTTCAATTCTTGAGATTGGTCCCGGTGCTGGTGCCCTCACACTCGCCCTGTGCAAGCTGCAAAAGCCCATCACGGTTCTGGAAAAAGACGATCACTGCGCCCAGTATGTCGCGCAGGTGTTTGGTGCAGTTCCCGGGTTTAATGTCATTCACGGCGACGCGCTCGAAGCCGAACTCCCCGATTTCTGCAGCGATGCGGAAAAACGCCCGATTCTCGTGTCCAACCTCCCGTACAACGTCGCGTCCCAGATTTATTTCCGGTTCATTGATGCCGATTTGCCACTCGTGGGCATGGTCCTGATGTTCCAGCGCGAAGTCGCGCTTCGGTTCACGGCAAAGCCTAAAACGCCGTCGTATGGGGCACTTTCTGTCGTGGCCCAGTATTATCACGATATCGAACATGTCATCGACGTGCCGCCCGAATCGTTCCGGCCCGCGCCAAAAGTCACGAGCACGGTTCTGCGGTTCGCGCCTCGCAAACGCGTCCTGTCCCATGAAGACGAGTCTCGATTTCGCAGTTTCGTCCACGCCGCATTTGCCCTTCGCCGAAAAACCCTGGCCAACAGCTTGAACGGTTTCGCCAGCCTCAACCGTGCGGACTGGACCGAAAAATTGGCCTCACTCGGCTTCGAGGATTCCATCCGTGCCGAAGCCCTCTCGGTTTCCGATTTCATTCGCATTTTCCAGGCGATTTAATTTTTTTGGTCGCCTATGCGCTGTTGGCGCATACGGCGAACAGGCACCGCATCGCGGCGCGTACCATGGGCTTTTTTTAATAGCAGATTAGTTACAAAACAGCTATATTTTAACCAAGTAGTACAGTAGTTTCTACGCCACATTTTGAACACCAACGAAAATAGAGAGTTTACGTTTACCAACTGATTACTGACATCATAGACATTGATTTAGCTTCGTCTGAAGGAGGACATCATGAAAAAAGAGTTATGTGCAATAGGAATCATACTCGCAAGCGTTCTGTGCATATCCGGATGCGAAGACAGCAATGAGTTCTACATTGATCCGATAATAGATCCAACGCCAGTTGACGGATGTAAGACCAACACAAAGATTTGCGCGAGCGGCGTCATTTATAAATGCGTCGATAATTCATACATTGAGGAATCCGTATGCAAATCGCACGCATGCTTGAATGGGTCGGAATGCAAAGTAGACAGTCTTGATCCGACAAATCCCCCAGTAGTTCCAGACCCCAAATGCGAAGACTCCGAACCTTCATGTAAGGATGGCCAGATACAAAGCTGCCAGAATGGCAATCTCATCACCACACCATGTGAATCCGGTATATGCCTTGACGATAAATCCTGCAAGGTCGCATGCACGACTGATGTATGCCGTGACGGCAGTTTGGAGAAATGCGAGGGCGGCTTCCTAAGTGCCCCAGCTGCGTGTGACACGAGCGCTTGCTTTGACGATAAATCGTGCAAAGTCGCTTGCACGACCGATGTATGTCATGAAGGCAGTTTGGAGAAATGCGAAGGCGGCTTCCTGAGCGCACCAGTTGCTTGTGATACGGGCGCTTGCTTTGACGATAAATCATGCAAGGTCGCATGCACGACCGATGTATGCCGTGACGGCAATTTGCAGAAATGCGAAGGCGGCTTCCTGAGCGCACCGACTGCATGCGATACGGGCGCTTGCTTTGACGATAAATCATGCAAAGTCGCATGTACGACCGATGTATGCGTTGATGGCAATTTGCAGAAATGCGAAGGCGGTTTCTTAAGCGCACCGACTACGTGCGATACGGGCGCTTGCAAAGATGAAACATCGTGCGCGCCACAATGCACAGCCAGTGTTTGTCAAGACGGCACCTTTACGAAATGTGTCAACGGCGCCGCATCCGACCCCGTCAAATGCTCGAGCGGCAAATGCAGTGGAAATGCATGCGTCAATACCGAGGATTTTGAATCGGGTAAATATGAAGGAAGCAGCAAGAAAAAAATTAAAGCTCACGGGAAAGGTAGCGACGACGGTTACGAAGGTGAATTCTATGCCAATGCCACCTATACGAGCAAAGCTGTCAAAATAGATGGCACTTCCCTAAAATGGTCTGCCAGTTATTCAAATGTTGCAGGTTCCAGTACCTGGCCATGGAATGGCAGAGGCGTGACAAGCAAGGGTCTCGTCATTCTCCGGTATGATAATCCGTCCATTCTTTCTGCAACACTTCCCAATGGCGTTGGCAGTATCTCACTGCAAGCACATCCATTCTATACATGTTCAAAAAACAAAGCTAGGGTTCTCATTTATATCAACGGAAAGAACTGTAACTCGGATGCGAGCTACAAAACAGACAGCAAAGACACTTACGCAAAATATAAATGCAGTAACGTGAATACCCCAGGGCCTGTTAATCTTGAAATTAAATATGATGGTTATTATTCAACCATCATTGATGATATCACCTGGACAGATTATTTTGAGTAGTGGATATGGGCCGCACGTTTCTATATACGCCCGCGAAATGCCACCCGTTATTCCGTTAGAATACGCGGGCGGTTTGATGTATATGACCGATAAATTGGTCACATACATCTGCCTACTGCCTATTGCCTAATTTCGATAGGATTACGGACTTTAGAAACGCCATTTGAGTCTGAACAATATACATATTTGGCGATATATATATTATCCATATACCGCCATTTCTCCCGATACTCTATACAAATAACGATGGTTCAATCAGTCCAAGTGCGTTGTATATTTTGATAAATGTACCGTTACCGGCAAAGCGAGCGGCGTGAATCCAAGTGTTTTTAAGGGAGGCATCGAGGTTATCCTCATCGTCGTAATAGGGATTTTGTGCACAGATGGCATGCATCATATCGGCAATGGGGCGTATCCTGGCACAGTAATCGTCCCAGTTCATGACGAGTGTATTGAGCATCAGGCGTAGCGAGTTCCTATCGAGATAGTTATCATCCGCTCGCTTGATCCAGCTGAGATTGACGCCATCGTCGAGGAGTGTTTGCTGTAGGGTTCGTTTGAGGATATCGCGAGGCGGCTGATGAGCAGCGCTTTCTTCCGGCGAAATTTCAAGGGATTCGAGTTCCATGACGGAATCGAAGAGCATCGCCATGAGCCGAGCGTGCTGTGCAATCGGAAGATCCTGATAATCGGCGCAGGCACGGGCATAATCGAGGACGGTTTTGAGGGATCCTTCCTCGCGGAGAAGCCGTGCGGCTGCCGCTCTCCATACATACGCCTCGCAAAGTTGCGCCAAATCATCTTCGGAATGGACGCCAATTAAGGGAATGCGCGGCGGCAGAGCTTCATTCAGCGCGTCTATGACGCAGGCAGGAACAGGTTTTCCCAACGATCGCCATGTCGCGATATCGGCCTTGAGGGCATAAATATCGACTTCGAGGAACTGGACGACTTCGCGCAAATCGCCATGCAAACCGTGATCAATGCTATCGAGATCGAAGAATAACGCATCGGCACAGGGACGGTTTTCGCCACAAGCATCGAAGAGATCGGTGCCGGGAAGTTCATTGAGGAGCGCACAGCAAGCCACATTGAGGATCGAAGCACGATCACGGACGGCTTTGAAAAGATCGCATGAACCAAGCGAAGCAATGCCGGTGAGGCCATCGACGACGCCGTCGCCAAGCGACTCATCGATTTGTGCCTGATACGTCGTGCCCGGCGTTTTCACGCAAAGACAATAGGCATTTTCACGTCCGTTGGCATCGAGAGCCGGCAGCAGCGTCGTCTCGACATATTCGCGATAAGCGGACTCGGTGACGATGAGAATTCTTCCTTCTGGCCAAAGCTGTCGCAGTGAGGCGTCGAAATGGGACGTTATGTTGGCTTCATAGGAAGTGAGAACAACTGCATCTTGCGTGAGGTATTTCTGAAGGAAATCGGAGACTTGCATACTCTTAAACTCCGCAGGCAAAAAGTTTCGGTGCAAAAGCGCAATAGCCGCGCAGGAGGCGTATTTGGCGTACCACGGCACAATTTTTTTGCGCACCAAATAGCCGCGCGGGGGACATTCCCACGCCAATGACATGGCGCCCGAATGTGAAGAATAGCGCGGAGATAACTAATTGTCTACTAGCCAGGACGACCATTGCATCGGAAAAGGCGGCGGCCAAGCGGCATCGGACGGGAGCAGCCAGATTTGGCCAATCGTAAAGGGATCGGGCCACTGGAAATCGCTCGTCGCAATCGATTGCCACGAATCATCGGCATGGACATCGTGCTGGCGGACAGACAGGCCAATGCCCAGCGAATGATCGATATTTTTGAGCGTGCTGACGCCAAAAAAAGCTGCGGGAACAAAGACATCAATGCGATATCCAGACGTGCCCTTTTCGTAAACCATCTGCGGAATAACGGGCCAACTATCGCGCGTCGGGGCCATTGGCACGAGGCATCCACCGGCCGTCACGGCAAAGCCAAAGACATCGCTATCGAGTGAATGGCGGTAAGGCTCGGTCTTATAATCCTTGCGGTACTCGAGCAGCCACGATTGCGGATTGTCGCTCTGAATGGCCAAATCCGGGCTTTTGTCGAACCAGAACTCGACGTGATCGACGAGCTGAACCGATGCCTGATCGGAACAGGCAGAATCGGCAACGATATCGTCATCGCTGAGCGCAATCGAAAAATAAAGGCCGTGTTCATTCCATCGAGAGCCGAAGAGAATCGGCAAATGACTGTCGTTCTGCATGGACACGGGGTTCAGATTAGAAAACCGCGCAGGCACCGGGGCGAGATCTTTTGCGGGATCGGAAAAGAGAAGATGATAACTGGCATCGCGGTGAAGCGGCGGCATAAAAGGGCCTTCCGGGAGGCGGTCATACGTCCGGGAAGCCAGTCGAGTCTCGAAATTGAAAGCATTGGACTGCGCCGAATGCGCCTTGGGCTCGGAAGTGCGAACGCGATGCATGATGACGCCGGGATTCCAGTTCAAATCCATGATGATCTCGTGGCATTCATCAATACTCCAGGAAGCTATTTTCCAGGATTCGCAAAACGAAAACCCCGGGGAACGCGATTCAATGCGCTGGGCATAAGTGCGGTTTGCGGCATTGTCGACGGATTGCGTTTTTTCGTATCGGAGAATGGGATTGAAATCGGCATCGAAATCGTAGACGCCGAGGACGAGAACGACATTGCCGTGATTGGCAGCGACTTCGGAAAGCGTCACGACTTCGGGCGTACCGTCGTTATTCGTATCGGCAAAGCGGTAATCGACGAGCTTCATACCGCGATTTTTCATGCGCACCTGGATTTTTAGCGCGGCTTTCAAGTGAAATGACGAAACGTTCTGAAGCGATTCAACGTCAGAAAAATTCGTCTTATAGACGGCATTTTTAACAGGCTGGAGTTCATGTGAAACAGGCCTGGCATCGCGTTTTTCAGACACCTCAACGGGTTCCTGAGCGGTATCTTCGTACACATGCGCCGAACGCTGGACGTTCATCATGTCCGCTGTTGCCAAAAAAGATTTCTCAGAATCCGGCGACGCCACGCCCATTACAGGCAAGAGCATGAGACCAGGAAAAAGAACTGTCAAAAATCGCCGATGCATACGGAATCCGCCTAACGAAAAATAAATGCATTATTTGTTTACCCCATAATCCGGCGCGGGGCAAAAATGCTACGATTCGACCTCTTTGTTGTATTTCTTGGTCGGCACGCCTATTGACATACGGCGTGCCCGCCGCGCTATTGACATACGCGCGGCGATCCACGGGGAGAGCCATAGAAGATCAATGCTTTGTCGCGGAAATTGTACTATATAGGCAACAGACCGTGGCACGGTCTTATTTTTTTAATAAAGGACAAATACAAATGCTTCTTCAGTTACTCAAAGCCAAGATACATCGAGCAACGGTGACGAACGCAAACCTGAATTATCAGGGTTCGATCTCGATAGACCGCGCATTATGTGAACGGGCCGGCATCGTGCAGTGGGAGCGCGTCGACATCTATAACGTGACGAATGGCGAAAGACTAAGCACGTATGTGATTTATGGGGAATCCGGCGAAATTACATTAAATGGCGCGGCAGCAAGACGGGTACAGCAAGGCGACAAAGTCATTATCGCGGCCTATGCCATGATGACAGAAGACGAAGCAGCCGCGCATAAACCGGTCGTCGTTCTCGTCGACGATAAGAATAACATTCTGGAGAATTAGGTCGGCCATGAAAATCGGTCACATCAGCGACATCCACTGGCTGGACACGAGCGGTTCGCATTTCACCGACTTTCTGAACAAACGGATATCGGGCGGCATCAACCTCATCGCCGGCAGATCGAGAATCCATTCGAAAGAAACGGCAAAGAATGCCCTTGAAACTGTTCGCAATGAAGGATGCCAGCATCTCATCGTGACCGGTGATCTGACGAATCTGGCATTGCCCGGCGAATTTCGGGGCGTCAAAGCTGTCCTGAACGAGTTTTATCGCGACGAAGAGATGTCCATCGTGCCCGGCAACCACGATTTTTACACCACCGAAAGTGCTCGCCAACGCCGGTTCGAAACGATGATATACACGACGAAACCCGGCAACGTCGAAACAGGCTATGACGATACATGGCCATTCGTCAAAATCGTTGAAAACACTGCTATTATCGGCCTGTGTTCAGCACTGCCACGACCGTGGTTTGTGGCAGGAGGCATTCTCGGCAAGGCCCAGATCGACCGCCTTGAAAAGGTTTTGTCTCTTCCGGAAATCGCATCGAAGTTCAAGATCGTGGCTCTTCACCACCATCTCGTGCAAGTCCTGAAATCGCCGGGCGAATCGTTGCGGAATTTGAAAGAACGCCATGAACTCGTCGAAATATGCCAGAAAGGCGGCGTAAAACTCATCGTTCACGGGCATAACCACGATTTTACTCTGTGCAAAACGGGCAATTTGGTCATATCCGAAACCGGTTCATGCAGCGTGTGCCGATTCCACAAAGACAACCGGGCAGGTAAATTCAATATTTACGACATCGAAGACGACAGCCTGAAATCGATCCAGACCTGGCGATTTGAAGATGGCCGTTTCGGGCTATGGAAAACCTGGCAAGTCGATGAATTGCCAGAGTTTCCTTCTACGCCATCGCCGATATGGGAAAGCTAGTCATGGTTTTTAGCAAGGAATCGTTAAAACACAGCATCAGGCCAGTCATCATCGTCGTTCTCGTGTGCCTTTTGGTATGGATGTGGGGAAACAATCGAAAAGTCGACGTATCACTGACATTGAGGCCCGAAATACGGGGTTCCGAGCAACCAACGCGGATCGACATGACCGTGTATAAAGACGGAACGGAAGATGTCGAGGCGACGTTCAGCACGCAAATTGCGTCCGACAGACTTGCCGTCCAGCAGCTGAGCATGCGTCCCGGAACCTATTTCATGCGGGGAATCGTGTCGACACCTTCCGGAAACACGCATATCGTCACGCAGACCATCGTCGTTCCCGAAGACAATGCCTCGATCGAGATTTATTTGAGAGAAAAATGAGCAATACAAAGGATCTGTGCGAATTATTGGGAACAGACAAAGACTTCGTCGTGATCGGAACACATCCCGTTCTGGTCGAATCCTTGTCGAAATCCCTGGGCATTGCGTTTGCGGGCAATGAATCGGCACTCGTCCTTTTTGCAGCACTCGACAAAACCCGCGAGAACTCGATCAAGCGAGCTGTTCAATCCTTCGACAACGAACTCGAACTGCCACAGATTCAAGTCACGACGGCACAGATACTCGAACAGCTCATGTCCACGGATACCGAACAGTTTTCCTCTATGCTGAGAGAATGCAGGCGTTGCATCGTCTGGCTGCATCCACGGGATTTTTTGGACAATACGCTCGGATATTGGTTTCGCGTTTATCACAAACTGCCCTGTCGAGTGCCTGTAGCCTATTTCGCGGCATTTGAACCCGATGAAAGTGTTTTCAAGACCTGTCACGAAGCTATCGAGTGGATTCGTCATCCAGTCAAAAAGAATGGCGGACTGCCCGCCGTCTATTACATGAACGACGGCGGAAGACCTCTGTTTTCGAGAGAATTTGCCGATCGATGCCAAAAGAAAAAAACGATCGTGTCATGCCGGGATGAATACCATAAAGTGAGATATTCCGAGGCTTCACACGGCATTCAAATTCCCGTGATAGCAGAAAAAAAATCGGGAAAGAGTGCATTTCAGGTCGTTTCGGACGATGCTTTTTCGGACTACGCATTGCCGGACATCAAGTGGGATCATTATGTCTGCGTCGATCCATTGCCGGGCGAAGATTTAGCAGAAAGATCCAGGTTTTTTGGACTGAGGCCGGATGCCACCTCGATCATGACGACGAGCCAATTTTCATTGTTGAGCGCGTTATCGAATCATCATAGCCAGAATGAAACGGACGAAACACTTCTCGACATCTATGATCTTTTTCAACGGCTCAATCAGGGATCGGTCGAATATCCGGAATCCGAAATCCTGTCATCGTGTATCGATTACTGGTGCGAGTGCGGTTATGTCATGGTCATTGGCAGACGTGCTGAACTGACGGAAACAGGAAGGCAGCTGTTTCCGGGCACTGTATCATTCTCGCAGTTTGGTGTGCTTCATTCCTATCACCACGACACGCCCTGTCAGGCGAAGAATCGCGCCTATCTCGGATTGATCGAATCGAAGTTACTGCTGCACAAAATGCATTTTTACGTTGCCTCGCAAATGTTTGAGACAGAGTTTCACAATGCCCTCGGGAATGAGGCCATCTTAAAAATGGCTGATTCCATGGATTCGGCGATTTGGCTGGATCGCATCCCGGTATTTTACTCGCGGCAGCAGATGACGGATATCGAGTCGGTCTTATTCAATGAAAAAGAAGATTTCAGCGGCATTCCCGACAGCCAGAGCCTGGAAACGATTCGGAAAATCCGAAATGAATTCAAGTCTGCGCCGGGGCATCAGTTTATCGAAGTGACACCGGGATGTGCCCACTGGTGGACGTTCTCCGGCGCAGAAAATAACAGTTTGCTTGCAAAAATCCTATTCGCGACAGCGCCTAAACTCGGCATTTCCTTCGGCAATTTTTATATCAGGTTGCAATGGCCGGAACTCCCGGCTTCGGCTCTGCCCAGAATCATCGAGCGGCTGAAAACCATCCATTCCCAGGTCATGACCGCGATAAACGAACCCGAAAAACTTCCGGGTTCGGTAAAGAAATCGTGGGAACAGTCCCATGTTTATTCCTGGATGTTCGTCATCATTCCGCCGGATTATCGGGAAATGCTGTTTGAACAGGCCATGAAAAATCTAGAGGATTCGATGGAGACAGATATCCCTATCGTCGAAACCGATAAACTTCATTGCATCGACGAACTCCCGAAAAGTGATGAAAAAACAGTCGATCTTCCACCTATTCAATCGGTGGCCATGTCGGATTATCCAAAGGTTTGCGACAAATTTAATGCCCCTCTTTCATCCATGACGAAGCCTTATCCCATCGTCGAAGGGGTCATGCACACGCGTTATCCGTGGTACTATATCGACAACGACGTCCTGTTTGCGCGAGCCATGAACATCATTCTGCAACAGGCATATATCAGCCTCGACGTGGAGACGACGTTATTCGATCATCGGCTCTGCCTGATTCAGATTGGCTGCAGTGATCGATCCTTTTTGATCGATCCATTCAAAGTCGATTTTTTGGGACTGGCACAGGTTCTGTCCCATCCGAATATTCCGGTCATCATTCATAACGCGACATTCGAGCGCACGGTCATGGGCGGTTATCAGATTCAGATTCAGAACATCATCGACACGATGAGAGTCAGTCAAAAGATATACGGCATGAAATGCCCGGGAGGTCATTCCCTCAAGTCGGTGTGCAATCGGGAATTCGGTTTGAACATGAGCAAAGAATGTCAGACATCGCGGTGGGAAACACGGCCATTGACGGCGCAGCAACTCGAATATGCCGCATTGGATGCCGAGATACTCATTCACCTGTATCGGAAATTTTTTAATAAAGCGTGAGCCGTATGCGCAACGTGCATAGGCGAACGCCGCACGGCGTATCGGCCGATAGCCGTGCCCTGAAACAGTAGGCACGTGTCGTAACACGTACCTGTTCGCCGTATGCCGCGCATAGGCGAATGCCGCACAGCGTATCGGCCGATAGCCGTGCCCCCGTCATTCAATCGACATGGTCTTCCATTTGCCGCGTTTAAAGCGAGCAAAATAGAAACAGCCACTGACAATGATGGCCAAAGAGGAAGCGCACCAGGCACCGTAGACGCCGAAATTGAAGAACTTATCGAGGATGAAGACAGCGGGCACCATTATGCCCCAAATGACGACGAAGCTGATAACCATTGGGAATCGCGTATCTCCCGCGCCGCGAAGGGCACCGCTAATCGTCACGCCGGCGGCATCGAAAACCTGATAGACGACGAGGAAATAGAACAGATTGACTGTGACCTCGATCACCTTGCTGTCACTGTTAAAAGCAGCGGCCAGCTGATATCTGAGCAGGAAGAAAATAATGCCGAGGGAAAGGAGACATGCGATCGACATGACGATGGCATAGTGAGCGCTTTTCTCGGCAGATCTTACGTTTTTGGCACCGAGATACTGACCGACAAGGGTTGTCGTCGCGATCGAGATAGACAGGCCGGGCATCCAGGCGATGTACATGAAAACCTGTACGATGGCGTTTGCGGCGGATTGTTCTTTGGGCAATGTCGTGATGTACACGCCGTACAACACCCAACCCCATTCTTCGATGGCCCAGCAGGCACCAACGGGCAGTGCAATTTTGGCGATATCGAGATAAGCCTTGCCTACGGGTTTAGCCATTTTCCTGGTTTTGAATTTTTCGGCATTGCGATGGTTAAAGACGACAAGGCCGTACAAAACCATTTCGACAAACTGAGCAACCACGGTACCGATCGCTGCGCCGGCAACACCGAATGCCGGTATCGGGCCGAGGCCAAATGCAAAAATATACGTCAGGGGAATGTTGAGCAGAACGATCAGGCACGATACGATTGCCGGCGTTTTCATATCCCCGATGCCGCGCAGGAACGACAGCAGGGAGAATGAAATGAACACGACCGGACATACCCACATACGGATTTTGAGGTAATCGTATGTCATGTCGAAGATATCGGGATTCGTTCCCATGACCGTCAGCAAACCATGTATGAGCGGATTGATGAAGATGGCGCATAAAATGCCAATACCGAGTGCCAGATAAAGCATGTGCCAAAGCATCTTGCCGCAGTCCGAATATTTTTTTGCGCCAAAATACTGTCCGACGAATGTCGTCAATCCCGAAAACAGACCAAAAAAAAGGGAAAGGATGCTGAAAGATGAAGGCGCACCAAACCCCACGGCCGCCTGAGCCTCTGAACCGATCCAACCCATGAAAAAAGTGTCGACGAGACCCAATAGTGCCGAAGAAGCCTGGGAAATGATTATTGGCAGAGCCAGTTTCCAAACCTCGCCAATGCTTGCCTCACGTGTGGACAGATCTTCTTCTGCGGGATTCTTCTTTTCGGCAGAGTCTGAAGATTCGTCAGTTGCGCGTTCAGAATCTGTTTCATTCACCTTTTCGTCGGGATTGGCGGGATTCATTTTTTGAAATCAGAAGTTGGGTACGGGAAACAAGACTCTTTTAAGGTATCACGAGAAAAATAAAACCGCAAAACGCATTATTTAATGCGGTTTTGCGGTTTATTTAACATGAAATCACGATAGAAAAAAATCCACAAGGATTATTTGGCGAGCTCGTCTTCGAGACGTTTGATGTCCGACTGAAGCGTGGCATCCTGTTTATCGGCAAGACCTTTTGTAATGCGCTGATCTGCGCTTAGGACGGTTGTATGATCGCGTTTAAATGCCCGACCAATTTCGGGGAAAGACAACGATGTATGGTGTCGAACGAGGTACATCGCGATTTGTCGCGGATAGACGTAGGGTTTTGCCCGCGATTTGCCGAGCAATTCTTCAGAGGAAATGCCGAAATAACGGCTGACGACATCGATAATCGTATCGGCATTGAGCATGACCGTTTTGGTTGAATAAAACGGTTCGATCATTTTTTGTGCGAGCGCCATGTTGATGTGTTCATTGCGAACGTCGGCACATGCCTTAATGCGTTTGATGCAGCCTTCCAACTCGCGGACATTTGTCACGACTTTTGTGGCAATGTACTGGGCGACGTCTTCGGGCATATAGAAATGCTCATCGCGCGATTTCTTGCGGATAATGCTGAGACGAGTCTCGTATTCCGGCAACTGCATATCGGTAATGACACCACCGAGGCATCGGGAACTGATGCGTTCTTCCAGTTTGGCAATCTCGTGAGGATGGCGATCACTTGTCAGAACGACTTGTTTGTTATTGCTCAAAAGCTCGTTAAAGACGTTGAAGAATTCCTTCTGTGTTTCGGATTTTCCGGACAGGAACTGCACGTCGTCGAGGAGAAGCACATCGCAGTTCGTACGAACTTGTTCACGGAATTCTTCGAGCGTTTTCTTTGCGCAAGCAAGCATGTAGTCATTCGTGAATTTCTCACATGTCATATAGCGGACGCGCAGATTTCCTGCCTCGAGAAGTTCATTGCCAATAGCCTGCATCAAATGGGTTTTGCCGAGTCCTACGCCGCCATAAATGAAAAGCGGGTTATGAAGCGTGCCAGGGTTTGTAGCGACTGCTTTGGACAAACAATACGCAAACTCATTCGAGCCGCCCTGAATGAAGTTATCGAAGGTAAATCGTTCGTTCAGGCAACTCTCTTCGCGAAGACGGATATCGGGGACGAAAGGAACGGCTTCGAGGACATCGGAAGAAGGCACATCGTATTGGGGACGAACGCGAAAAGCTGCTTTCTCGACAACGGGCGTCGAAATATCCGTGATACACATTGGATCGAAGAGCGAACGAGTCTTCTTGTTGTTGTAAAAAGAAGCTTCACCTTCGATGGAAAGATTGACATCGACATCAGAGCTGAGATTTGCCTCTTCAAGCACATCATGAATGACTTCGTGGAGCTTCTCATACAAATTGCTTTCGACAAAATTAAGACTGGCCCTGTCCGGAAGACACAGATTCCATTCCGTGTCGCTCATATTGCAACAAGTAAGGTTTTCGAGATAAGCCAGACA
Organism: Myxococcota bacterium; assembly: GCA_045597285.1. GTDB lineage: Bacteria > Myxococcota_A > Bradymonadia > UBA4248 > UBA4248 > UBA4248. The sequence continues at coordinate 581 of JAZODZ010000367.1, read as the reverse complement.
TCTGTCATTGATTTGGTTTTTGAGACGCTCCACAAACCGCGCCCAGAGTTCTGTGTTCATACTGACCAACTATTTACAAAAGACAAAAAAAGCCCTTCCAACACATTCCTGTTTGGACTTCACTGAATCAGTCCTCATCTGACTGACGGCGGTGAAAATAAGGGAGACCCTCCCTATCGTCAACTTTTTTACCCTTGCATCTCGAATTGTACCAAATCTAAAATCTAGTAAATTACTTGAGATTTTCATTTTTTGCACGCCTAGGCTCACTTCTGTATCATTTGTATCATAATTTTTCATTTTCACAATCTTCAGATTTTTTTATCTATTCTGTATTGAATTAGGATGAATCACTATTTGAACGAATTTTATAATAAACCCTGAAAGAGTTCCCAAAAAAGTTATCCACATCATCTGTGGATAACTTTGTGTATAGTCTGTGCACAAGATGTGGATGACTAAAAATTGAAGAATATCCTAAAAATATTTTATTATTCGAATAAAATTAATGAATTGTGAATAAAATTAAAATTTTATTTTTTAACCGCAGAATCACAAGTAAATACCTACATATCCGTATA
>JAZODZ010000366.1:0-15097 GCA_045597285.1 Myxococcota bacterium | reverse complement strand
ATAGGCCCATTTGCCATTAGGGGCGGTATAGGATTTTGTCGATGTACCTTCGACGCCCACATATAATGTGCCATAATTCTTGGTAGAATTGAGCAGGAAATAAGTTTTTCCGTTTGTATATGTTACGCCACCCTGGAGATTGGGGCTTCCGGCATACCAGGCATGACTTGCCTGAACGACATTCGAGCTATTTGTTTTAAGTTTTCCATTGTCCCCGATGGGCCAGCGGACGAGACGACCATTGTTTCCATCTTTTATATATTCGCCGGAAAGTATAGATTTTGTGCCGTTGACATTTTCGAGGCCAATAAATGAGAATTTGGGCTTGCACGAATCATTCATATCGCTCGGATAGAAGTAGGCACTAACCTGCGGCAATACATACGCATAGCCATAAGCGCAATATTTTCCGCTGCGTTTGCCACAATAGCGATTGCAATCGGAACCGTTCACTTCGAGTATTTTGCGCAGATCGAAGACGCGCATACCCTTGCCCGTTTCGGCAACATATAAATACGGCCAATTCCAAACGAGGCCGCCGACATGGTTTTTAACAGGTTTGAAGCCGCGATCGCTGTCGGGCTCGACGAGCAGGACATGGCGATATTTAATCGTTTTGGTTGTATCCGTAGAATCAATAAATGATATACGGACGCCTTTATCCTTATCGCTCTCATCGGCAGCAGGATTGCTATCTTTACTGACATATTCTTCATCGTAATGCCAGCCGACGACGCGAATCGTCATTCCACCACTGCCGCCTCCGGCAAGCCCCTGTGGAATCCAGTAGGAAACGCTGCAATCCCCATCGGCCCAGAACCAACCTTTTTTATAACCTAGCCATGTTTTGCTACCCATGGAAGTCATGTCACGATTATAACTGATTTCATGCGGTGAATATTGTTTAAGGCCGAGAGCATCAATAATATTTGTATATTTTTCCCATTGATTTTTATCCTTGAGGACATAGTCCGGCGATTTAATTTTCGTAACCATGCCATTCGTGCCGCTGCCATTGGGGCATTTGCAGCTCGAATCGAAGGCGTCCGACGGGCATTTGACGCTTGAACCATCGCACTTTTCGGCGGCATCGCAGCCACCGATTGAGGCACGGCATACGTGACTTTTAGGCTGAAACGCATCATTGGGGCAGGCGGCTGATTTGCCCGTGCATTTTTCCTCGACATCACAGTCGCCGGCCGATTTGCGACAGACTTGCGAAGACGGCGCAAACTGATCGCCCGGGCAAGCGGCAGAATTGCCGGTGCATTTTTCCTCGACATCGCACACGCCAGCGGATTTTCGGCAAACCTGGGACGATGGCGCGAACTGATCACCCGGACAATCGAGCGATGAACCGTCGCAAACTTCCTGTACGTCGCATGCGCCCGCAGATTTACGGCATACGCGTTTGTCGGTCACGGGTACTGAAACACAACTCAGAGATTTGCATACCGAAACGGCACACGGCCTGGTTTCGCCGTTATCGCAGCTCTTGCCATCGTTCGCAGGATCGGCACAGCCCACGGGGGGATCGGGTGGATTAGGTGGATCGGGATTCTCGGGATTCTCAGGATTCTCGGGATTTTCAGGGTTCTCGGGATTTTCAGGATTCTCGGGATTTTCGGGTTTCTCGGGATTCTCGGGATTTTCGGGATTCTCTGGATTCTCTGGATTCTCGGGATTTTCGGGATTCTCGGGATTTTCGGGGTTGGCAGGCTGAGCGGGATCGGTAATATCGCCGGTTCCAGGATGATTGGGATCAACCGGGGGATTGGGATTGTCGGGATCCGTGACATCACCGGTATTGTGGTGATCGGGGTCAATGACTAGCGAGCGTTCTTCCTCGACGCAGGCCTGGAGACACAAAAAAGTGCAAACAGCCAATATATAGAGTGCTTTTTTCATCACGATTCTCCGAATAAAACAGACGGCGATGCGGTCGAAAATGCGTCTGGCGGTGATACTCATAAAACGAGGGATACCAGATCAAAGCGATTATAACGATCAGTTCAAGATAATGGTAGGATCTTTTTTCATTTGTTGCACAGAAGTATGAGGTTTTGGCTTTGTATTTGACGTATAACGATATATTGCCAAAAACAATCGGCGAATGTATAATATAAATGGGGCGTTGTTGGGTATATGAGGAGAAATGATGAAAAAGCAGTTGTTGATGAGTCTGTTCAGCATATTGGTCGCGTGCGGATGTACGTTGCAAGATGGAATTGAGAGCTGTTCGAATACGCAATACTACGACAATTCAACGGGGTTGTGCGTGACGAGCGATATCGACCACTGCGGCATGCAAGACTACATTTGTTCAGAGCGCGTTCCCAACTGGTCGAAGGGACTTTGTTTTGACAATGTCTGTGTCGTGACTGAGTGCACGACGGGATTCAGGCCGGCAACCGATGCCAGATCCTGTGTATCGGACTGCACCGGTTCGCAGTATTACGACAGTTCGACGGCTTCCTGTAAACCGAGCGACATCGATAATTGCGGTCAGGCTGGATACAAATGCTCCGAACGCATTTCAAACTGGAAGACGGGGAAATGCACGGACAACGTCTGTAGCGTCACGGCATGCAACGATGGCTATTCCATTGTCAACAACGAATGCAAGGCGGACTGCGGCAATACAAAGTATTATAACAGTGCTACGGGGGCATGTGCCAACAGCGATACCGACAACTGTGGACAAAAAGATTACAAATGCTCCGAACACATTGCCAACTGGTCTACCGGCAATTGCACCAACAATGTTTGTGTCGTTACATCGTGCGGGGCAGGTCACATTCCCTCTGAAGACGGCAAACAATGCATCGACGATGATGTTGCCAAATGCGAGGCCGGATGCGCCAATCATCCATTTGCCAATATCAAGAGTTATTACTGTACCGAACACGACGGGGAACTTACCTGCGCATACGTATGTACAGATTCCATGGTCAACTGCGGCACTCAGTTCAATCCCGATTGCATCGATATCAACACCAACTTTAATCACTGCGGGAAATGCAATCAGCCATGTGTCGGCAACCAGCATTGCGATAACGGCTCTTGCCAGTACACGGCCTGTCAGCCGACGCAGTGCACGGTGATGACAGGTGCCGAGATGGGGTGCACGAACACCGACGAAAAATGCGGTAACAGCTGTATTTCGTGCAAATCTCTTCATGCCAACGGTTTCTGTGACAACGGTTCCTGCTTTATCAGTGCGTGCAATGCAGGCGAGCATCCGTTGTATAATGGGGGGGGCAAGATAACCCAGTGCGTTGCAAATACGGAAGCGGCGTGTGCGCCCAAAGACCTCCCTTCCGGGCAATCGGCTGTAAACTGCAACGACTGGAAACCTTCGAACGCGACCACCACCAGTTGTGATGCCAGCTCCGGGGTATGTATTGTCACCGCGTGCAGCATTGATTATCACATTGCTCCAGACGGAAAGACTTGTGTAAAAAACACAAGCGCATCGTGCGGAGCATATAATTCGTCGGAAACAAAGAGCTGTTCAGGCCCTGCGAATGTATGCAACAACGGCCAATGTGAATGTCCAGCGGGAAAAATGCTCAATTATGACGGCAATAACTGCGTCATTCCGGTATGTGCGGGCATTCCAGGGGTATATGAGGGAACCGAGAGGACTTATAACTATTATAATGAATCTGCCAAAGATTTTGCTTGTAATCCAACCAAATGCAATTCCAATTACGAATCGTATGTTCAAAATGGGGCACACTCATGCCGTCCCTATTCCAGTCTTGGCTGTGATAAATATGGTTATTTATATACGAATAGCGTAGGAGTCTGTACTGCCAGTAATGGCTCTTCTAATGGTCATGCACACTGTAAAGATGGTTACCGCTACTATATCTTAGCTTGTATTGCTCAGGATTATTGTTGCGGCACTCGAAACCTGAATATGAATAATGCATCCGATTACGTTTGCCGCAACTGCAAAGTACAAGGAAAAACATGTGATATAAGCACTGGAGAATGCAAGTAACCTTCCAAGTAGTTTGAAATAAAAAATGGGCGGTTATATTGTTGCCGCCCGATACCGGAGTTTTTGATTTTTCTCAAGTTCACACTTTTATTATCCGCCATAAGTGTGCGAATAATCACGCGGTTTTGTGTTGCGGCATTTCAGTGCGCTAGCGAATTGTATTCATTAGGCATTCAATTGAGAGATTTGGTTGTATTGTGTTTGTGAATGCGAAAGTTAAATTATTTATTTAATAAAATGGTATAATCTGTTGTTTAATTCAAAAGAAAAATACTCTGTTGAACCGCTACGGAGTTCGAATTTGAAGGTTGGCATTGTTCCCCCGCGTTTCTCAATTTCACTCGAAAGGGAATAATTGTATAATATATTTGGCACAGGGCTTGTATTGATATCATTGATTCTCGATTTCACTCGAAAGGGAATAATTGTATAATATATTTGGCACAGTGCTTGTATTGATATCATTAATTCTCGATTTCACTCGAAAGGGAATAATTGTATAATATATTTGGCACTGTGTTAGCAGATATAGGCTATACTCACGCAGACAGTGGATACAAGAGACCCCAGTCTACTAAGGATCATTTTTCATACTTTCATCTGTTAAAGGAGTGTAATATAATGTGTTTATATCATCATCGTACCATGACGATATCACTTGTCTTTGCCCTGTGCTTCGTCTCCTCACTTACCCTGACATCGTGCAAACAAGCATCTGACACTCAGGATTCGAGCGATGGAGGCGGCGATGCAGCCCCTCAGGCCGTACCTGTTCCAACCAATCACGATGCGGACCAAACCGCACCAGATATCCAACCGCCCCAGGTAGCCCCAACTCCACAGGTCAAAACAGTCTCCATAGAGGTCTTTTCACCACGAAACGAATACCTCAGCTATGGAGGCGATTGCGGAGAAGATATCCCAGGATGTACACCAGAAACATTCTACGATGAGGTCTATGGCACCATACCGAATGAACTATGTGTTCCTCAACAAGATGCAGTTTATGGTCTCGAGGATATTTCTAACGCCTGTCTACTCAAAACGCCTTTCATTTCAGAGAACGATTTCCGGGCTGCCAATCTCCAGCCTGGGGATATCTTTACGACGACGCATAAAAATAACCTCAAGAGCAGCGGCACTCAATATCAGGTTATCAGTGGCATTCCAGAGAATGCTTATGTCTTTAGCTTGGCACCCGACGGCGCAGAAACAGAAGTCTTCAAACCATGCCTGCTCCTTGGTCACTATGTCGACAGTTGTTATCATCTTCCCGGCGAAAATATCATCCGCGTCAAGGTTGTGACCGGTAATGCTGCCGCAATTCCAACGCCTGCTCCCACACCGACGCCTGTCCCTGCCCCACAGGCAAACGCGGGCATCCCTTCCATTCCGTCGCTTGTTCCTGCCCCGTCCGTGACGATTCCGCCCGAACAGCGCCTCACGTTTAAAAAGAGTCTCAAAGCCAAAAAGGGCAAAGTCGAATACCTCATCTTCAGTGACAGCCAGCTCAACACCGATTGCTATATTTCGATGATCGGCAATCAGGAAGTTTTGAATGAACTTCATTATTGCATTCCGTTCTCGGGCATTACCAAAGAACTGGAACATCCGCTTGCACCGACTGAAACTGCGCGTCAGTTCGAACATTACGCCTATTGTACCAACATTTCCGTCGAAAAACGCAACATTCCCGGGCTCGCTGGCTTCCTCGAGGCTTTTAATCCGGCTTATTACAACACCAGCCTCAAGCGTTTTGTCGACAGACCATTCCAGATCACGAGACCACAGAACAAGAGCAAAAAGAAAGATAACTGCGGCGGTCGTTGCCGTCCTTACGACGTTCCATGCGAACAGAATTTCTATTCGCAAACCCCGGCGCATACGTGCAATATACTCGAAGCCTATCGCCAAAATCGTCTCACGGTCGGCATGCTCGATTATTGTAAAATCGTCAATCCGTTCATTACATTCACGCAGTACAGCCAATACAACCTACGTCCAGGGGATGTCTTCCTCACGGCTTCGGCAAAATCGGGCGAAAAAGTACTCCACCAATACTGGCAAGTGTTCGACATGACCTCACGCGATTTCAAATTCAATGGCTCGCCAGAGTTCATCTGGGAATACAACACCTGTCGCGGTACGATTGGACAATATGGCGAGCAGATCGTACAGGTTCGCGATCTGTCTTCCAAAGATACTTACGATGTTTTGTATGCACCTATCATGCAAGGCATGCGCGTGCGCGACAACTACTGCAAAGCATTCAACAATACGTTGATTAATGAGGCCCGATCCGGGAATTATGCCCTCGTCAATGCCGCATCTCCGCTTTTGAAAAAGAAATAATAGTTATTCCTGAACACTCAATTACAAAAGGATAAACCATGAAAAAAACATTATATGTGTTGGCATGTACACTATTTGTTCTGACTTTGAGCAGCTGTGCCCTCTTTTCCGATAGCACATCGACGAACACGAATACCGTTGCTCAAGTGAATCGCCCTGCGACAACCAACGCAAACCAAGCGAGGAAAGTCCAACCCACTCAAACTAGCCGGTCTAATTCGAATCAGGCTGCACAACAAACGAGCCAAACACATCAATCTACGGATTTCGACATTTTCCCATCGAATCATGGCGCCGCGCAACGACCTGTTCAGAATACAACAACACGAGATGACGCAAACACGCCTAAACTGCCTCCAAACGCCAAAATTATATGTTTTGATGAATCAAGGACATCGCTTCCAGAAGGGAATAAACTAGATATAAATAACGACAACATCACAATTATTGTCAATGATAAAACATTTGAGAATAATAAATTTCTTATATCCGTAAAAGCGAAAACCGACAAGAAATATTATACATTTACACACCATTTTTTAGGGAAACATGAAGAGTTGCGTTGTGAAGAATATGAAGGTGAAGACGATGACTGTTGGGAAGAATGCTTCGAACATTCATATAACATATCAAAACTCACCTATGATGAGAAATCTGGCATTTTAACTTATGTCATATTAGAAAGTATTTCCCAAATTGCTGATTGCCCGTTGCCTGACAAGACTTACCTAAACCCGGAAGCTGCTTATTTATATATTATAGACACCTATGCGCATGCAATTATTGTCGGTACAATAGGCATGGATGGCTTAATGAGCGAACCTACAACATATAAACTTGAAGTCGATTCTGGTGACTGGTTATATACATGGAATGCACAACTATATACTTGTGATGATGAAAATAATTGTACTTTGAAACCACCAGTCAGGATTTCAATGGAAGAATCTGGATTTTATTATGATTATCCTGAAGTTGAGAAGGCAATATTTACCTCTTACCAGGAATGTCTGAACAAGAATTAATCAACCAAACATACGAGAGGTCAAATTATGAAAACACAAATCATCTCCATATTATCAGTTTTATATTTATCATTGTGCATCGCATGTTCCCAACCACAGCCCGATCCGATGGCAAACGTGCGTTCTGGCCAATGGTGTTACACCGATGCTTATCTCGAACAATGGCAGCCATCATGGATTTCGCGCCGTATCCAGGAATGTCTTGATGCGGGACCGGCAAGGCGCGTACACTGCATGGAAAGCTGCAACGAAATCGAGTCATACAGTTTTATGATGCCGCCAGGGCACAAACTTGACGTGTGCCTTACGCGAGGAGGCCCGTCAGATCCAGCTTTTCTCGAATGCATACGCATGTATATGTTAGACTGCATCGATGGATGTCTTGGATTATCAAAATAATCGCGTCTCCGAACGCATTGTTCTTCACTTTTACAATAAAGGAAACGGTTATGTCTGAACAATCCACCGAAATTTCGACACCGAACAAGACCAAGCAGATATATAAAGAAGTGATATATATCAGCATCGCTGTTATTATGGACATTTTAACGGTTGCTTGCTGGTTCTATCTAGATAAACAAGGGGAAGAGGCTAACAAAGCCGCAAAAGAAGCCGAGGAACGATCTTACAAATCTATTCTGCAAGAAAAACGTCTAGAACAGCAATTAAACGATCTACAGAACCGAAAGTAACAAATCTATAACAGTAATGGGGTGCGCTAACGGCACACCCCTATGTTAGCACCAGATGGGCACAATTAATTTCGAAGGCTCAGTTTAGCCAACGTGGATATGAACTTGCTTATTCGCACCACACTCTATATTCACAATATATCCATGCTCGTTCAACAGTTCCATATTCATCCTTTATTCAGTTCCTCTTTGGCACTTTCATTTCCCTGGGCGGCAGCCTTGCGAAACCATTCCATTGCCTTGTCATGATCTCTGTTCACTCCATCTCCAATTTCATACATACAGCCCAATTCATATTGTCCCAAGTCGTATCCCTTCTCTGCGGATAATTTTAACCATTTAAATGCTCTGTCGTTATCTATAGAAAATCCACGTCCATGTCGATAATTATATCCAAGATGATATTGACCGTAACAAGAACCGGCTTCTGCCGATCGTTGATACCAGATATTTGCCTGATTTAAATCAATAGCCACACCTCGACCATATTCGTAAAACATCCCGAGATTATTCATGGATGTCGATTCACCTTTTTCTGCTGCTTTTTGGTACCATTTGGCCGCGATTTGGTCACTTCTGGTTTTATCGATATCATCGCTAATTCCGTAACGATGATCGTAGAAAACGCCTATTTTGAACAGCGCATCTGAATCATCCTGTTCAGCAGCTTTTTCATACCACTCTAAAGCCTTTTTATAATCTTTCTCAACCCATCTTCCAGACTCATACATCCTACCTAACCAATATTGTGCCGTCACATTTCCAGCCTTGGCTGATGAGAGGAATAAATCAAAGGCTTCTTTGTCATTCTGCTCAATTCCGATACCATTAAAATAATTCATAGCAAGATTGCATTGTGCAACGATATTGCCTTCTTTGATTGCTTTCCGGTACCAATAGTTACCTTGTTCTGGATTCTTCTCCACACCAAATCCATTAACATACATCACTCCCATCCAGTTCATTGCTCGTGAGTAATTCTTCTCGGCTGCCTTGCGAAACCACTTGATGGCTTCCTTATCATCTCGATCGACTCCAATTCCGTAGTGATATAATTGTCCTACTTCAGTCTGAGCCTTTTCATACCCCTGGTTTGCCGCTTTCTTAAACCACATGAAGGCCAGTTTATCATCTTTGGTTACAAAACCGTCTCTATATGCAATGCCGAGGTTAAATTGTCCTATCTTATCTCCTTGACGAGCCGAACGTTGATACCATTCGACTGCCTTGGCTTTATCCTGCTTGACTCCATTTCCGCAATCGTAGGCATAACCGAGATCACATTGAGCTTCGGCATCTCCATTATTGGCTCTTTCCAGCAATCTGACCACATCGGGACTCAGTTCAGAAAGTGATGGCAAAGGTTTGGCACTCTGGTTTGACTCCGATTCCTGTTTATCTTGCCTGTCCGTTCCCTCCGTTTGGCCATATTCTTTAATATCGTCAAGGAGATCCTTCTTTTGATGGTATAAATCAAATATATTTTTACAGCCTTTTGCCGCATAATAGATCGTCACAATAAGTAAAATGGTAAATAAACTGGTATTTCCCGTTATAATACAAAGCGTGCTAAAGAGCGCGAGCAGGACTGTGATTGGGGTGTAAACGACCTTCGCGCGCTTCATTTTTCGCGTGATTTCCTTGTATTCCTTGCGAAACATAGCAGGAATCTCGTCCCCATCTTCAGTTTTAACCGGAAGACTCTCGTCGGGAGTTCTTCCTTGCTTTCCATCATCTATGCACTGGAGGAGTTCATTCGCTGACTGTGGGCGTTCTGCGGGATTGACTGAGACCATTCGCTTGATCAGGTCAGGAACCCATTTGGGTGCAGATTTGGGCATGTATCGTTTGACATCCGGGACAATACCATCCAGCTGCATATCGGCGGGAGCAACCCCGGTAAAGATGTGCAGGCAGGTCATGCCCAGACTGAATATGTCCGAAACAGCCGTAGCTTTCCCATAAAGCTGTTCGGGTGCAACATACCCCGCTGTTCCGGCAAATGTCATGGAGAACGTCTTTGTATTGTCTGCCACCACACCAAAGTCGACGAGATGGACATTGAGCGCTTCATCGACCAGCAGATTGGCGGGTTTAATATCACGGTGAACAACCGGCGGGTTGCATTTCGTCAAATCATCCAAAATTTTAGCTACTCCCTCAAGGATGGTGATACATTCCTCAACACTATAAATGCGGCCGCTATTGATTTGTTTTTCCAGCGACTGTGCATCTGTATATTCCTCGACAAGATAGATGTATTCATCGGAATGAATTGTATCAATATATGCAGGTACGCCCTGCACGTGTATATTTTTTAATACATCGATTTCGCGCTCAAACAGCTCGACATTTTTCCATTCATCGGTTGATTTGAGATCAAAGACTTTGATGGCAACAGGCTGTCCGTCCTTGTCTTTGGCCTTTATCATCGTCGCCTGTGCCCCCTGTCCGATTGGAACAAGATCGCTGTAGGATTTTAGCAAGGCGGGATGTTGTAATTCAAGCTCAGAAAGAGGGCGCTCGCCATTGGATTTCTGTGAGGCAGAATGCTGTTCTTCAGGTTCGGATGCGGGGCGTTCGTACTGATCGTAGTTCTCGTTGTAATTGGCGATAATTTGTGAATTAACCTGTTTTGACGATTTGTTCTTTCTATTTTTATGCTTCTTGCTCATTTTAATACAATCTCATCTCTCTTTAAACTTTCCTCATTAAAAGATTATGGTTGGTTCGTTTCTTACAGTGCCTCTTCGCTTGAATTGCCACGGCAAAACGGCGCTATCGCCTGCGGCGATACGCGCTCGCCGTGCGCCTATTGGCCTGCGGCCAATACGTCGCACGATTTTATATGAGCAGATCATCGCGCAACAAAAACTGTTCCACGCGTCCATTGTCCTTCCTATCGATGAGTTTTTTCAGGTGTTGTGGTCTCGGCAACATACGCCGCTCCATTCGATTCATGCGACAGCCCCCTTCGCCCACTGCGAACTTACTGGAAATCCGGTTCGGAGTCCAGTACACTCACGAAATTTTTCAGATTGGATACATAATTTACGAGTTATCCGCGATTTCTACGAATACCTGGTACGTCGAGGATATCATGGTGCTATGGGCAGAAAATGCCGAATATATCGCCGATCGATTTTATGAAGAAATGGACAACAAAGCTGAGTTTTCGAGGCGACACGATGTCGGTATTCGCGAAAATAAATATATTGAGGCTGGTAAAAACGTCAGGGGCCAAATAACATGGCTACGAAACAAATCATTTTTAGGAGATGTCGATGTATCAAAGTGTTTTCCCTATATTTGTGGCGAATGCGGAACACCACATTCAACATTATATGGGCAATGCCCGATATTCGCAAGTCAGCCTTAATGACAAAACGGCATTAACGTGATACTAATGCTTTTGTCTGATCCTGTTTTTGAGGAGCAATATGGTGGAAACAGATAAGAATATGACGTCACATACCGCGGATGCGGGTTATGTGTCTTACGGTAGCCCGATTAAGGCCGAAACCGTGGAGACTCCGGCCAATCTGCGGGACAAATATACATTTATCAGCAAACTTGGCGAGGGTTCACAGGGCAACGTTTTTAAGGCGACGCGCAACTCAGATGGAAAAGTTGTCGCGATCAAGAAACTGCGCATCGATTCCGTCAGCACGTGGAAGGAATACGACCTGTTTCATCGCGAGGCCGATGTACTGAGCCAGATTCACGATCCCTGTGTTGCCGGGTTTTATGAGGCACTGGAATTCCTGAATGAAGAAAAGCCTGCGGCCTACATCGTCCAGGAACTGATCGAGGGGCGTTCTCTGTACGTCATGCTCAAGACGGGATTCCGGTTTACCGTGAGCCGTATTTTCAACATGGCCTACAGTCTTGTCGTGCTTCTCGAAAAGCTCCACACCCATAATCCCCCGATCATTCACCGCGACATCAAGCCGAATAACATTATCATGCGGCCTCGTCAGGATGCGGATGACTTCGAACCCTGCCTCATCGACTTCGGTGCCGTCGCCAATCCAACCGTGCAGAAAGGCGGATCGACTACCGCCGGGACTTATGGCTATATGCCGCCGGAACAGCTCATCGGGCGGCCTTGTCCGGCCAGCGATATCTATTCGCTCGGTGCCACGATCGTCTATATGCTCACGGGGGTGGAACCCGCCGAAATGCGCATCTCCGATTTTCGCCTCATCATTGACCCTTATCTCGAAAATATCCCGCGTCCCGTCGTCAATGTCTTGCACCAGATGCTCGATCCAAAGCCCGAAACCCGGCTCGCCGATTACGAAAAACTCAAGTCGATCTTTGCTCGCTTTGCCAAAGACGATTACGCCATCGAAGCTGTCGAATCCAATATCGACCCGAACCGCATCAACGAGCAGCTGTGCAATGTCAATGGCTTCAATCAGGCAGGAAATCTCGACCTGTGGATGAACCTTCCCGAACAAACGCCACGGATTGTGCCACGTGCTTTTACCGAAACGATCATCAATCTCGAAAAGTTCCAGAATATCGCTTTGATGAAACGCGATGCCAAAATGAGTATTACAGGAGCATTGATCGCCTGCCTGATCATGGTGGCAATCGGTATTGCTGCTATCTTTTGGCTCAATGAAACCTTTATTGGCGTCATTATGCTTGGGATCAGCGTGGCATTGTTCGGATTTCTGACATTGGACAGAGCAATAACGCGTAATCAGATAAAGAAACAACGACAGCAGATCGCCATGATGAACCAGCAGTACAACTCGGTGACGAGCAAGACAGGCATCGAATTGCTGTGTGGTTACGAGAATATGGCAGATGTGCCGATTCTGACGCTTCTCAAGTTCGGGCGCAAAGCCATCGCGACGATTATCGATTTCGAAGATCAGCCGATTGCCCCTCGCTATCGCGTTTACGACGAGTTTACGCACCGAGTGACATCCCAATCCCGCGTTCCGTTCAGACTTCGGTACCGGTTTAATCCGCCCGACGATGCCAGCCCCGATGATTTGATCCACTGTATTACGATATACAACCACCAGAGCGAAGGGCTTGAACCCGGTACGCCGATTCCCATCCTCTATTACATCGATCCCGAAGACAATTCGAACGTGTTGAGCATGCCTTATCCCTTCCCGTTCAAAGAAATCCGGCAAACCCAGCTGACGCTTGTGAACAAAGAAAATCTGTATTGCCGCACAAAAGGAACCTGCTGATGACTTCGCAAATCAATGAAATAAATGCAGCTGCCGAAGAAACAGCAGGCGAGCAGACGGAAATCAGAACCCCGGAAATATTGAATCTCGATTACCGCTACATACGGCTTCTCGGCGAAGGGGCGAATGGCCGGACGTGGCTCGCACGCGATCGACGTACCGGCCTCGACGTGGCGATTAAGGAACTGAAATTTGCCGAGGATTTCAAGTCGTATGAACTGTTTCAGCGCGAGGCCGAGGTGTTGCAGTCGGTGCGTGTCGAGGGCGTGCCACGGTTTATTAAAAGCGTCAGCCTGCCGGACATGACGAGTTATATCGTCCAGGAATATATCCCCTATCCTTCCCTGGAAAGCCGCCTCGACAAGGGCGAAATCTTTGACGAAGAAGAGGTTTACAAGATTCTTGAACTGGTCAGCCGCATATTGTTTGCCCTACAGACGCAGTATGTGCCGGCAATTATTCATCGCGATATCAAGCCCGGAAATATCCTGTACTGCCCGGAAACAGCGACGGAGGATGCGAAAGCATGGCTCATCGACTTCGGCGCGGTGGACAATGCACACAAACAGACGAGCGGATCGACGATAGCCGGGACGTTTGGCTATATGTCGCCGGAACAGTCGCAGGGCGAGGTGTCGCCGCGATCCGATTTTTATTCGCTGGGCGCGACGGCACTGCACCTACTGACGGGTGTATTTCCTTACGATATTCCACGCAATTTGTTCCAGATGCAGTTCCGGCCTGTCATACAAGAGAAAGCCCCCAAAACGACAAAGCCGATGGTGGATTTTCTCGACGCGCTTTTGGCCAGCAATGCAGAGGACCGGCCGCAGGACATCAAAGAGCTTCGCACGCTTTTGAAAGAAGCGATGGATGCCTCTGAGAAATACCGCGGCATTAAGATGGATTTTGAGCCGATTGTCGGCGAACCCAGGACTGCACTCGGCAGAAAATTCAGATCGACAAAAGCCGGACAATGGCTGCTCAAACGCAAAATCGCGCGTCTGCGCAAAAAATTCGAAAAGGATATTCAGCGGCAAATCGATGACCTTGAAAGAACCATGGCGGAAGAAAAGAACCGCCGTGAGGAAGAAGAGAGGCGGCTTCAGGAGGAACGCGCACAAAGAGGCATCGAGTGTACGTGTTCGGTTCGACGCGTGTCGGTCGTGGGCAAAGTGCGCATCAACATGGACAATTATTCTTGGTGCAGAGAGAATAGGTTTTCTGCCTTTGGCGAAGTGGATCACGAGCTAAACTTCGATCAAAGCCTTATGGAAGGCCTGTTCACGCATGAAGGCAACTGGTATGCGGCATATCTGCCCAAATGGGAGAGCGATAAGAACTGCGACATACGATGCACGCTGGATGCGCCGGAAGGCTTAAAGATAACGAAAAATGAGTTTAAGGTATGGTTCATTCCGTCAAAGATGGACATCGCCGTCATGCCGAAGCAGGTGATTTGGCTTACTCCGCAGTTTTACATGAAATTTACAGGGCGCAAGCCATTGAGCCTGATGACTGCGCAGGAAAGAGAATACTTTGAACATCCTGAAAAGCGCAAGGAAGATGCGGCATACAAAAAGAGAATGGAACGCGAACTCCGCCGAAGAGAATGGGCCAGGAAGCTCAGCGGGGATGAGAACACGGAGAGCAATGATGCCCGTAGGTTCGAGAGTTCAGTCTCGGAAGCTGTCGGTATGGCATCGACTTATTTGGAACGGCTCCAGCGCCTGAAGCAAGAGATGGAGAAAAATCAGCAGAATCAGTAGGCACGTGTTGTGACACGTGCCCGCGAGCCGTATG
>JAZODZ010000365.1:0-6412 GCA_045597285.1 Myxococcota bacterium | reverse complement strand
CCTATTGCATACGGCCGCCATGCCGGGCTATTTCACGATCCCTTCCTGTCACATCTCCCCCACATAAACCCTCAGTCTCCCGTTCCAAAACGCCCTTGCCTCGACATCGTTCAATACGCCCGACACTCGCTTTTCTATTCGGCGGCCTATTGCATACGGCCGCCATGCCGGGCTATTTCACGATCCACTCCCCTCACATCGCCCCCACATAAACCCTCAGTCTCCCGTTCCCAAACGCCCTTACCTCGACTTCGTTCAATACGCCCGGCGCTTTTCTATTCGGCGGCCTATTGCATACGGCCGCCATGCCGGCCTATTTCACGATCCACTCCCCTCACATCGCCCCTACATACCCCCTCAGTCTTCCGTTCCCAAACGCCCTTACCTCGACTTCGTTCAATACGCCCGGTCACCACATTGCTAATTGCTAATTGCTAATTGCTAATTTCCAACCGTACCTCAGCAACGCTTCCAGCGCCGTGACCATCGACACGCTCTGCGCCTTCCCCTGCCACGCGATGTCAAACGCCGTCCCATGATCGACCGACGTCCTCAAAACCGGCAGTCCCAATGTCGCCGAAATCGTCCGCGCAAAATCATACGTCTTCGCCGCGATATGTCCCTGATCGTGATACAGTGACAGCACCGCGTCAAACCGCCCTTCGGCCGCCTGTGCAAACACGCTGTCCGCACCAATCGGATCCGTCATGTCAACACCGGCCTGGCGCAGACGTTCCGCCGCTGGAACCAGTATATCCGCTTCCTCGGTGCCAAACTGCCCGCCATCACTCGCATGCGGGTTCAATGCAGCCATCGCCAATCGCGGATTCTTAAACCCGATCTCTCGAATATGCGCGTCCATCCTTCGACCAAATTCGTACAAGCCATCTACGCTCAGCGCATCGATCGCCTCGCGCAGTGACAAATGCCTCGAATAAAAGAAAATCCGCAATTCTCGCGTGATAAACAGCGTCATCGGATGTTCCGCACCAAACCCTTTGGCCAAAATTTCCGTATGCCCAATCTCGGGCACACCCGCCATCCGCATCGCCCCCTTGTGTATCGGCCCCGTGCAAATGCCTCCGACAAACCCGCGTTTGGCATCCTCAATGATTCGCATCAATGCACGATGCGCACATGCCGCATTCGATGCCGCCATCACGCCCGGCTCGAATGCATCGACATCGAATTCCGGCATCACGTCGATGACATAAATCCCCCCTCGCTTGTCAGCTTCTTCAATGTTACCAACGGTTTTTACTTCCAGGCCCGGGGCAAACATCGACACAGCTCGATGAAAAATCTCCGCGCTCCCATATACAGCCACGATCTCATTCGCGATCGCGTCCCGCATTTTTGCCAGCGCCTGCGCCGTGATTTCATACCCAATCCCCGCAGGATCGCCTGGTGCAACCGCAACTGCTTTCACCCCTTTTTCCTGAATCATGTCCACACTCCCGTACAAGAAAGATTCGCCATCTGCTTTCCACACATAAAAAGGGCGCTGAACTTCAGCGCCCAAATCAAACGCATCTTTTACGCGTTTTCAGCTCACAGCTATTTCCCGATATAATGCCCCATAAAGAGTGCCGTTCCCGTCGAATTCTCTATCAAAGCATACATGAACGGGTGATCGACCTTCACGACAATGGGATCGCCCTGTCTGGGCATCATGGCTCTCGTGTTCATGATGACAGCCGTCGCTGCCGCCGCCTCTGCCCCCTCTTCGTTCACGTCGATAAACGCTTTCTGAACAACCTCGCTGATGTACAGATCGGTATCCGTCGTCATGCGCGAAAAATCCGCCTTGGAACCATCAAACGCCGTTTTTACGCCAAATGATTCGAGCATCGATTTGAGCGAATCATCATACTCAATGCGATATTTCGGCATTGACAACCGGAGCTCGCTACGCGATTCGTTGCGCATGGCCTTGTGCATATCGACAATTTTTGCGCCCGTCATATTCTTTTCCATGGTCACGAGTGCCTCAATGCTCTTGCCATTGTCCTGAATGTTCGGCATCGCGACGAGCAACGAATAATTGCCGGCAAAATCGAGTTCGAATGCAGTCAATTCGTCATTGTGCATGTACGGATGAGATTTCGTGTGGTGCATCATATCGACCTGGACACTGCCACCGACCGTATAAAACGTTTCTTTTGCCGTGCTGTTCTTGTCGAAGGTATGGCGCCACGGCGATTTGAAATAGATAGCGCTCGTCAGAACGGATCGAGTTAGCGGCGTAATCATTCTCGGTTTGATGAGATCGAGGATTTTGTTTTCAGTCGATTTCGCAATATCGTCATTAATCGTCTTCCGGGATCCTTCTGGATCACCCGAAAAATTGAGCGTTCTGGGTTCAGCGAGATAGTTGGTCTTGATACAGCTTGAATAGGTGTCGAGAAGTTTAAGGCCACCGTTTATCCAAACGCGGTTGTCGACGTGAATTGAATAGACGTCGGGATTGTCATTTTTCACCACGATTTTCTCGATTTCGGCACCGGCCGCGCTGAGATTGGCAGCTTCCGGCAGGCTGAGAGCCGTTCTGAGTTCGGCTTCCGTCGTCCCCACTGCGCCGTCAAGCGTCATACCAAGTGCACGTTCCGCTGAAAACGGCGAAACCACTACGGATTCTTTCATTTCGATATTTCGAAGCATTTTGAGGCCGAAATCGTTATTGGCCACAACCCATTGCGCAACCAGCGCCTCATCGACAGGGACTGCTTCCTGTGGCTGCGTTCCTTCCTGAAGTTCTCTCTTCTCCGCTTTTGCCGCAGTCTCTTCGGGATTTGCCACCGTTTCCGGCTGCGCATCCGAAGATTCGGGCGCTTCAACCTGATCCCCCGTAGGCGCTTCAACGCTTTCCGTTGTTTGAGTTTTGGAACAGCTAAACAAACACATTGCGGCACACGCCGTCAACACTGGAAACCACTTTTTCATAAATTCCTCCTTGTAATACGGAAAAAATCGCGATCCATTATTGTTGATAGCCTGCATGATTTCAATCATTTTCACATAGGTAACTATTCACCCCCTGATGGCGTTTCTTAGGTCCGTAATCCTATCGAAATTAGAAAGGAGGCATGGGGTTGTACTGTTACGCATCCCGTAGCGGGATGAAGGAGTCCATTTTTTTGCCCAAATACCTTTATTCTTTACGCATTTCAGCGGTTCAGATAGAATAGAAAGGTTGATGTGTTTTCTACGACATCAAAAAAATGATTGTGATGCCACGAGGTTAAGGAATCGATAATGCAATTAAGAGAATTGAGCAGTGGAACGAGGATCTGCCCGGAAACCCGGCTGGACTCTTTATTTTATTCCCACAATAACGTCGTCTCGTATCTGGCACTCGACGATGTCATCGGGCATTCTCTTGCGCATCTGATTCCGGCTGAATGCAGTTCGCTAGCCATCCTCGAAAAAGTCGTCCAGTTCTACCGCGACGCATTGCATATCGAGACGCGATGCGGCCAGTTTGAAGAATTCTATTATTTCTCAGAGCCTTTCCCGCTTGGCGAGTTCATGTTCGAATGGCTCGAACGGCGAGAACGCGTTTCCGTCACAGAGGCGCTCAAGCGTGTCGTGGCGTTTCTGAAGATTCTAACGCAGGCGCACGAAATCGGCCTATATCATGGCCGGATTACGCCGCAGTCCATTCTGCTGGAACGCACAGACGTCAGCCTCTCCCTGCGCATGATGGGCCTCGGTACCGCGCTCGCCCTCAACACGTCGGACAAATTCGATATCGACTGGTTCGATTATACATTCGATTTGGAAGGCATGACGCCTGCTGCCATCGATATTTATGGCGTGGCCATTATCTTGATGGGGCTCGTCAGTGGCGAGCAAGGGATCGACAGCTTCGAATCGACGGGGCTTCTTCCGCCGCCGCTTCGTGGCGGCATGATCCAACAGGTCATGGAACGCGCCCTCGCGCTCAGAATCGACGCCTACCCCACCGTCCTCGAATTCAGCCTCGACCTCGAAGCCGCACTGCTCGAAGCTGACGACAGGCAAGGCGAGGTCTATGTCAGCGACCTCGTCGGATTTGAATCCGCCGTCCGAAGCATTGCCTCCATATCCCGCGACAACAACAATTACCAGGAATCCGGCGAATGGAACGCCATCGTCGACACGCTCGAACAGGAAGAACGTTCCAGCCTGCTCTGCTCCCTGACTTCCCTCACGGCCATCAAGGCAGTCGGGTTCGATGACGAAGACGACGACGTCACATGCGTGACTTCGATACCGCAGCAAGTCCTCGGAATGCAGAGGATCAAAACTGCGCATGCGCGTAGTGAGGATGGCGAAACAACGGGCGATTACACGCGTCCCCTCGGAACAGCGGGGCAAGTCAGTGACCAAACCACTCCGGGAACGTTCGCACCGCTCCCCGAATCCGACGATTACGACGACGAAGACGATGCGCCAACGCGCATTATGAAGCGCCCCACCTATGCGACCATCAGCTTCGGGCAGGAAGCCGCACCCGGTGTGCATTCTTCAATCGAAGCCGTCCTCGAAGCCAGCAGCACCGAAGTTATTGAGGAATCGCCCGTCGTCAAAATGGAAAAGCGAATCCGCGGCACGCAGGTCGCCGAATCGGATCACGTCCTCAAACCGGTCGTCCTTTATCCGGAAGAAGTCGTAGAACCCGCCCCGGCTGCCGAAGAAAAAGAACCTGAATGCCCGCGTCCCCAGGGCAAAGCGCTCGTCCGAAACGCCGCAGATCCCGCACCGGTCAAGCCCGACACTCAAGGCAAATCGCTCGTTCGCAATGCCGCAGATCCCGCACCGGCCAACCCCGAACCCGAACCCAAACCCCAGACAAAAGAAAAAGTTAAAGAGCCTGAACCTCAGCCCCATTTATCGCAAACCCAAAAGGCAATCCTGCGAATCCTCATCTTCGTCGTTATTTTCCTAATCCTTGCGGCTTTCATCATCTATTTTGCCCAAAATCGATGATCACAAATCTACGAATTCTGCCGGTCATTTTGGCCGGCATTCTTTTATCCGCCCAGGCCTTTGCCCAGGATTGCAAACGCGATCTTTCTGCGTACTGCGACGATTCGTGGCGCGGGTTCGCCAGTTTCCACACACTCCTTGCGCCGTACCATACCGAGTGGAAAACCGAGTTCGGCGACGATGGCAATACCGTCCAGATTTGGTCAAACGCAGCCGATATCTCCATCGAAGAAATCCATCGCAAAATCGACAATGGCGCAAGAATACTGCTTTTCGACGAATCCGAAACCACCGTGATGCTCTATGGCGAAGCCTTCAGCCAGGCCGCCATAGCCTCCGATTCGCCATTCATTCCAGAAGCCTCCCACATCAACGGAAATCCGCATCTGCCGGTGTTTCACGTCAACACACAGATGAAAGAGACATTCGGACTGCCGGATGACAGCACAAACTGGCAGCTAGCTTTTAACCATCCGACACCCATCGTCTATCAGAAAGCACCTGGCGCATTGGGATATGTTTTCAGTTTCGCGGTGAAAAATGACGACACCGGGGGAACCATCTTTGTCATTCGCGACGAAAGCCTCATGACGCGCCTCATGATCCAGACCTATGACAATGCCCGATTCATATCGGCGCTGCTCGACACTTTGTGCATGAAAACTGCCCCATGCCGAATCGATCTGTATGAGCCCTCGATACAATCAGAACCCGACATAACAAGCCTGAACTCAGACAATTCACAGGATGAAGCCGATGGCATTGTCAGTAAAATTCGCGATTTCCAAAGCCAGATCAAAGAATTCAACGACACAAAGCTCAGCAACATCCCATGGAAACTTCTCGCGATGATCTTATTGGCCACCTGGGTATTTCTGGGCATGGCATCGACTTTTAACTGGGGCCGCTCCAAACCTGAATAACCATGTTCATCCTATTCACGTTTTTACAGTTCAACGTGATGATGCAGGCCGCGAACATCATCACAGACAACCTCGTGGAACTCGAAAATCGATTTCTGCGCCCGGACATCTGTTTCGAGCCTTCCCCGGACACGTCATGGCTGGCCGAAAACCAGGTCATATCGTGTATTTTAGCCATGCCCGGGCAGTTTCCGCCACTCGAGGCAAGATACAGTCAGCTCACGCACCGATGCTGTTTTCGAGGCGAACCCGAGAACGGCATATTCTGGGCTGTCGGGGAATCCGTCATGTCCGAAATCATCGCGACGAAAATCCAAACCGACGACAACACGCCCCGTCCCATTCATCATCCGTTTGACCTAAAATCCGCACAATTACTCGACATTCGCGTTCTGGATGCCACCACGGATGCCGCGATTCGCGGTGCCCGTGTCTCTGTTTCAAACGATGCCGTGCATCTCGTCTCATACACAAAAATGACGGATTCGGTCGGCTATGCCGTCTTTCCCGTCATACCG
>JAZODZ010000364.1:0-2836 GCA_045597285.1 Myxococcota bacterium | reverse complement strand
TTTCACAATAGACATCAAAAACCGCCCTTCTGTCCGTTTCGAGAATGCCAAGATGCTCGCCATGAAGATAGTTCAAGTCCGTAATCACATGTTTTTCGAGCTTTGGATCCGTCTCCTCCTCGAACAACGCATTCAGAAATGCCATCAGAATCGCCTTGTTCGGCTCCGTTCCGAACAATCGTTTAAAACCAAAATCTGTATATGGGTTAATGTATCGTGGCATATAAACCTCCATCTTCCTTCGTCCACTCTCGTCAAACTAGCAGATTGTGGAGGCAATAGCGAGATGATTTCGCCCTCGTGTATCGCAACGATTGTAACTGTTCAGGTCTACCTAGGGCACCAACCGGGCAAAGCGTAAAGTTTTTTAGAAACTCGATTAATTCACAATGCGAGTGCAATTGGTGTAAGATGTACGAGCGTTGGTGTAATACCGGTTGCTCGCGACAGGCAAGCATGCATGGTAAAGTAAACTGTACGCACTCCCAACAAAGAAATCCGCATCGAATGTGCGGACTCCATTCATGCCAAATATCGAGACGATTCAGCGCGACACTCTCTCCAAATGAGAGTTTTAATATAACCACAAATCATATATAATTATAACACGCCGATTTTTTGACAATCCGGCATTATTCACAGCATTGATATGCCAGCCCTTGAAGACAAACCCATGACAATTCGCGAAAATATCCGGCTATTTGTCCTTTCTGTCATAGGCCAGAACCTGTATCGAACCCATCACCACGGATGGTTTCAGCTCGACGTTTCCGATCCGGACGCGCACTGGCCCCAGGGACTGCAGGAGCTTTTCAAAGCTCGAAGCGATGACATGGCGAGGAAATCTCAGGACGATTACGAGAACATACTGTGTCAGTGGCAACCCGTGTCATTCCAGTCATTTTCGCTCCAGATTCTCGACCTTGCGTGCAAGTATGGCGATCCGATAGCAAAGCGATGGTGTTCGTTAAGCGAAAGGCTTGGCTTAAAACGCGAAGAAGTCACGCTGCTGGCCCTTCTCTCGGTCATGGAATATGACTGGCACATATTGCGGGCACTGCGGTTCTCAATGTCGGAACCCAATCCGACGTTGCCGAGGTGGGGATTTTTGACGCGGATGCTCACGCTCACAGCCGACGATACGGAGCAGTGCGAATCCATCCTCAATCCTGCTGTCAGCGCCCTGTTCAAAGAATCGATTCTTTTGCTGGAAAACGCCGACCAGGTACCCATCTCGGCTTCTTTTGTGCGCATTTACGAACCCGCAGCAGCCTTTCTTCTCGGCGTTCCCATAGATAATTCGGCATTCGAAAAAGCCCTTTCGGATTCAGATCTCGATGATCGAGTCGAGAAGCAAATCGAGGCCATCGAGGATTTGGATATGCCCGTTCGCGTGTCTGTTGAAGGCGCTATCGGGAGCGGCCGGATTCACGTTTGCCGTTATCTGGCGGATGCGCTCGACTGCAGTGGTATATGGAAACTCGATTTGAGCTTGGCGAGCAATTATGACGAGGCGATTGTGCGCGTAAAGCAGACGCGGGCGATGGCGACGTTGCACAACGCGCTTATCGTCGTGACGGCGATTCCCAATGCGCTGGAACGCTGGGAAGAGGCGTTGGGCATTATTTCGGCACGGCTTCACGAAACGTGTCAACCCGTCGCGTGGATATTGACAGGGGACGTGCCCAAATGGCTGAAAATAAGCCCGGATTCTCGCATTCACCTCTCGATGCCGACGCGTCTTGAACGCGAGGCATACTGGCGCGACGCGTGTAAGGATCTGTTGGGCGACGCGTGGATTCAGCAGCTTGCCGGTCAGTTTTTAATGACTCGCGGGCAGATAGCCGACGCCATGCGGGCGGTTTCATTCGAGGATATCGACAACGAAGAGACCAGATATATGCAGCTTGCGCGTGCGGCGAGGAGCATATCGAAAGAGGGGCTTGGAGGACTGGCAACGCCAGAACCTGCGCGTGTTTCGTTCGATCAGCTCATCGTGTCGCGCGAATGTCAGACTGCCCTCGAAGATTTGCTCATGTACGCACGGCATCGCAAGGAACTCGCCAAGAACTGGGGGTTCGAGCGTTCCATGCCCTACGGGTTTGGCCTCGCGGCACTGTTTTCAGGGCCTCCGGGAACCGGTAAAACGTATGGTGCTCAGGTCATTGCGAGCGAATTGCGGTTGGAACTCTATCGCGTCGACTTGTCGCAGCTCGTGTCGAAGTACATCGGCGAAACCGAAAAGCACCTTTCCGAGCTGTTCAATGCCGCAGAGCAGGGCGAGGTTTTGCTTCTGTTCGATGAAGCCGATTCGATTTTCGGCAAACGCACCGAAGTCAAATCGAGTGTGGATCGATATGCGAACCTCGAAATCAATTATCTGCTGCAACGTCTGGAACGATTTACGGGCGTGAGCATTCTGACATCGAATTTTGACGAGGCCATTGATGAGGCATTCATGCGACGAATTCGATTCAAAATTCCGTTTGAAATGCCGGAACCCGAAGCTCGCCTCGTGTTATGGAAGAAGTTCCTTTCGCCCGCCATTCCGCGTGATGACACGGTCGATCTCAAGTATTTGTCCGAAATATTCGAGCTGTCTGGTGGCCACATCAAAGAAGCGGTACTCAGGGCAGCGTCTATCGCCTATGGTTCGAAGGAACAGTGTGTGACGCAGGATTTGCTCATTCGTTCGGCCCAGCTGGAATATAAGAAACTCGGCAAACTCGCGCCAATTCTCGAAGAACGCGAATACGAAGACAGACAGTACTGGAATTAAGTAACTATTCAGGCCGATAGACGTGCGCTATACGATAACGGCGTATCGGCAACGCCG
>JAZODZ010000363.1:0-2750 GCA_045597285.1 Myxococcota bacterium | reverse complement strand
ATTACAACAACCGATATTATAACAATTCATACTATGGGTATTAATTGGGTATGGATTTGATCTAAGTTGCTATCGCGCCTCTCCCAAAAGACGGCGATTGCGAGTTGTTCAAATAGAGTGTGTCCGAATTTCTGTATCACGACTACATTTTTTCCGACGAAAAAGTGTAGTCGTGATACATTTTTTCGTCGATAAAACCTTTGATACGCAAATCACACGCTCATAAAACGCCAATGCCAGCCCATTAAGCATGCTTACCACAGCCGATTACCGGATACCCAAAGACTTAATTCTTCAGCAAACTCCTTTGTCCTGCTTACTACTGCCTACTGCCTATTGCCTACTGCCTTTCTTAGATAAAACCACATACTTCAGAAACTTTGAACAACCACAATGTGGGCAAATGTGTGATAAAATAGGTGTATTTTCGCGAATATCTGCTAAAACCATATTGGCCGATCGACATTTGACCGGCAACGTTTTGCCTTTCACTCATGGAGCAGTTTCGCGATGAAAAAACACTTGATAACAGTAGCCATGACGGCACTGATTCTTTCCGGTTGCGCCGGCAGCAGTCAATCTCCTGTCTCGCCAACCGAATCCTCCGTTCAGGCACAGGAAACAACGATGTTAGATTCCAGCAATCCATTTGCACATAAAAGCACCTTACCCTTTGGCATTATCGATTTCAGCCAGCTAAAAGACGAGCATTTCAAACCGGCGCTCGAAGCTGGCATGGCAGAACAGCTTGCCGAAATCGATGCGATTGCGAACAACCCCGATGCGCCGACATTCGAGAATACCCTTGTGGCGCTTGAAAAATCCGGCCAGCTCCTCGTTCGCGCCGAAACCGTTTTCTTCGGATTCACCAATTCCCGCACGACGCCTGTCCTTCAGGATGTCGAAAACGAATTTGCCCCCAAACTCGCCGCGCATTCCGACGCCATCATGCTCAATGACAAGCTGTTCAAACGCGTCGAAACGCTTTACAACACCCGCGAATCGCTGAATCTCGATCCCGAATCGCGCCGTCTTCTCGAAGTCTATTACCGCGAGTTTGTCCGCGCTGGTGCCAAGCTAACACCCGAACAGAAAGCCGAAATCTCGGCCATCAATGCCGAAATCGCGAAACTCGAAACCGAATACGGCCAGAACATCCTCAATGAAATGAACGATTCCGCCGTCGTTGTCGACACGGTCGAAGAATTGGACGGCATGACCGAAGCCCAGATTAAGGTCGCCCAGGAAGCCGCCAAAGCACGCGGTCTCGAAGGCAAGTACCTCATCACGCTTCAGAACACGTCGATCCAGCCGATACTGAAATCGTTGAAAAATCGCGAGTTGCGCAAAAAAATCCACGAAGCCTCGCTGAATCGCGGTATGCGCGGCGGTGCCGGTGACAACCGTGCAAAAGCCATTCGACTCATCCAGCTCCGCGCAAAACGTTCCGAAATGCTTGGCTACCAATCGTTTGCAGCTTATGCCGTCGAAGACCAGATGGCCGAAACCGTCAAGAACGTCAACGATATGCTCTATGCGCTCGTTCCGCCCGCCAAAGCCAGCCTCGAACGCGAAGCCGCCGAGCTCCAAAAGCTCATCGACGACCAGAATGGCGGCTTCAAACTCGAAGCCTGGGACTGGCTCTTCTATGCTGAACAGCTCCGAAAACTCAAGTATGACCTCGATGACGAAGCCCTCAAGCCCTACTTCGAGCTCGACAACGTCATTAAAAACGGCGTCTTCTATGCCGCAGAAAAGCTCTATGGTGTCCATTTTGTCGAACGCAACGACATTCCCAAATACGATCCCGACATCCGCATTTTCGAGGTTCAGAACGAAGACGGCACGCCGATTGGCCTCTTTGTCGGCGACTATTATGCACGCGATTCCAAACGCGGTGGCGCGTGGATGAGCGATTACGTCTATCAGTCCAAGCTCCTCGGCAACCTGCCGGTCGTCGAGAATCAAATCAACATTACAAAGCCCCCCGCCGGTGAAAAAACGCTCCTGACTTTCGACGAAGTCGACACGGTTTTCCACGAATTCGGCCATGCACTCCACGGGCTTTTCTCGAACGTCCAGTATCCGCGCTTCAGCGGCACGAATGTTCCCCGCGATTTCGTCGAATTCCCCTCGCAATTTAACGAGACGTGGGCCACGCATCCCGATATTCTGCCGCATTATGCCGTTCATTATCAGACAGGCGAGAAAATACCTGAGGCTCTGCTGCAAAAAGTTATCAGTTCCGAACAGTTCAATCAGGGCTATGCCACGACCGAGTATCTTTCCGCGTCGATTCTCGATCAGCATTGGCACCAGCTCACGTCGGCCGAAGCCAATGCGCTTTCCGTCGATGACTTTGAAAATATTGAAAAAACGTTGCTCGCCAAAGCCGGTCTCGATCTCGACATCGTGCCGCCGCGTTATCGGACGACTTATTTCAACCATATCTTTGCCAACGGTTATTCGGCAGGTTATTACGCCTATATCTGGGCTGAAGTCCTCGATGCCGATGCCGAGCAATGGTTCAAGGAACACGGCCTGAGCCGCGAAAATGGCGAGCGTTTCCGCAACACGCTTCTTTCAAAAGGCTATTCCGAGGATTCGATGAAGCTCTACCGCGATTTCACAGGCCGTTCGCCCTCGACCGACCCGCTCCTCGTTCGCCGTGGTTTGAAATAAAATATTTATATATATTTATATTATATTTATTGGGGCACGGCTATCGGCCTGTGGCCGATACGCCGCGC
>JAZODZ010000362.1:0-6893 GCA_045597285.1 Myxococcota bacterium | reverse complement strand
TATCCATGCTCGTTAAACAGAGCCAAATGTATTATCGTTTATCCAATACATCCAAGATTTCGCCAACGAAGACCCAGTGCGGCTGCCAGTCACCATTCTCATCGACAGGAAAAGATTTGGGATTTGATTTGTAGTATGTTTTTATATCATCATGAAGCTCTTCTTTGGCAAACTGATGCTGATATATTTTTCTGCACAGAAAAGTCAGATTGGCTTCCTGATAAGTCACGCTGTTACCGAAGGCGAGCGGCGTGAGCTTGGCATTGATATCCTTGTTTTCGTTGCGGCCAGAATGCGATCCCATATAACCAAGAGCTTTTTTGTATTCAGGTGGATAAAAACTGACCGTAAAAAGATCATTATCCTTTAAAACATCCGTGGAATAACGGGCGGGATGAAGATAGACTGTTACGATATGACCGCTTTTACCCGGACGAGTCCAAATCGTGCCAAGACTGCCCCAGGCGATGGTGCAGGCATTGTGTTTGTCGAGATTGCCCGCGGCAACAAGCGCCCACTGTTTCGCAAACATTTCAAATACATCGTAGTGTTTTGACTCAAAATCGCTCATGATGAACTCCTTTAAATGTTGTTCAAATCAGAAATAACCCACAGTTTCATATCGTATCGTCGACATCGCATTCGATGTACTTTACGACACGAGCAGGGATTCCCATAGCTACTGAATTATCCGGCATTGCATTTTTCAAGGTCTGTCATATTGTCCTTATGCATCTATTAAAACTCCACTTCATCGGGATGCAACCCGGAACCGCCGAATGGCGGATAAACAAATACACAGGCGAGACATCACCAGATAGCAATTAATCGTTACTGTATCTTAATCAAAAAACGTTCCATGAATCATAAAAGGAAAACACATCATGGAACGTCTTATAAAAAAGAAATTATACAAGTTTATGAATCACGAGGCCGCTTCGAAGTTTGGGTTCAAACCATGTCGCTTTAGGCGGCATAATTTTTCCGGAATCAGCAATATCCATAATCTGTTTCATCGTGACGGGATACAGGGCAAGTGCCATTTTCATCTCACCACTATCGACACGGCGTTTGAGTTCACCGAGGCCACGGAGGCCGCCAACGAAATCAATGCGTTTATCCTTGCGAAGATCCTTAATGCCGAGAATTTCATCAAGGATAAGGCGTGAAGAAATACTGACATCGAGGACGCCGATTGGATCGTCGGTATAAGTTCCGGCTTTGGCTTTGAGGCTATACCATTTGCCTTCGAGATAGAGAGAAAACTCATGGAGTTCGGCGGGGCGATATTCATCGGTGCCCTTACAGACCACGTCGAAATTGACTGCGAGTTTTTTGAGGAATTCGTCAGCCGTAAGCCCATTGAGATCTTTGACAACACGATTGTAGTCGAGGATTGTCAGCTGGCTTGCCTGGAAACAAACAGCCATGAAATAATTATATTCCTCATCGCCCTTATGATTGGGATTGGCTTTCGCTTTTTCAGCACCAACGAGAGCTGCTGCAGCAGAACGATGATGTCCATCGGCGATATAGAGTGATGGCATTTTGGCAAATTCGGCCGTAATCGTGGCGATATCGGCAGCATCTTTGACCAGCCACAGTTTGTGACCGAATCCATCGATCGGAGCGATAAAATCATATTCAGGCGTCGTTGCCGCATATCGCATAATCAGTGCGTCGAGAACACTGTTGTCGGGATAGGCAAAGAAAACCGGTTCGATGTTCGCATTGTTGACGCGAACATGTTTCATGCGATCTTCTTCCTTATCAGCGCGGGTGAGCTCATGTTTTTTAATGACACCTTTGAGATAATCCTCGACATAAGCACCGACGACGAGGCCATACTGCGTTTTACCATTCATCGTCTGGGCATAGATGTAGTACATTTCCTGGTCATCCTGAACCAACCAGCCTTTGTCCTGGAACATTTGAAAATGCTCGGCAGCACTGGCATAAACACGCGGATCGTATTCACTGGTCCCGGGTTCAAAGTTAATTTCCGGCTTAATGATATGATAAAGGGACATCTCATTGTCACCGGCTTCTGCGCGTGCTTCCTCGGAATCGAGGACATCATAGGGACGGCTTTCCACTTTTTCCACGAGTTCTTTCGGAGGACGAATACCTTTGAATGGTTTAATGACAGCCATGGCTTTCCTTTTGGTAGATTTACCAGTTGATGTGAATTTGACCGATCCACCTTGGATCGATATATAATATATTCAATCCGTTTTGTATCATCGTACAAAACGGGCGGTATTATAATCTACATACGCAGGTACGTAAACCCCGAAAATGCGTTATTTTAATAACTATATGTAGGTTGATATGTGTTTATATACACCATTAGCACACAAAAAACATAAAGGATATTTCGCGGGTGAGCCTATCAGACTCGTACATCGTATCGCCACAGATTGCGGGGATTGCCTCGCTCGATGTCGAAGAACAAGCAATGAACGAGGCATTGATGGGACAGAGTGAAACGTCGATCACTGAGCCGCCAATAACATATAATTTATAGAAATGGATATTCTACTCTATGATACACTGATTCTCACCCAGGTTGCAATCCGTCAGCTTTGGACACCCCGTGATTGTGATCTTTCCATCCCCGATCATTTTCAGTTTTGGCATATCGATCTTGGTCAAGCCAACAAAATCGCTAATCTGTATACTTTCAGCGTCTGTCAGTTCCGGCAACGAAATCGTCGTCAACGTCTTGTTGTAAAGATTGAAGTAATATTTGGATAAACAATTGCTTCCCCCCTCACCCCGTCTCGAATAATCAGAGAAGACGCCGTTCAACACCAATGACTTCGCGGTTTTGAGGCTGGACAAGTCAAGGGCATCTAAAGCAGCATTTCCTGTAATCGTGACATCGCCAACCGTTTCCAACTTAGGAAGCAGAATTTTATGTATGGAGTCATTGCCGTTGATTGAAACACTCTTCACACAGCCACAATACTGCGGTTCCTCATCATCTTCTTTTTCATAAATACATCCACATACATCCTTATTATCCTTGCGTGTACACGCTCGATCATAGTCAGTTAAATCTTCTATATTCAAATTTCCACCAATTGTTTTAAGAGAAGTAAGACTTAAATCTTTTTTGCCCGTATTATACGTGAAATCACCCTCAATAGTTTCGAGTAAAGGTAAATTTAACCCTTCTCTAAGGACATTATTGAAATTACCACCAATGCTCACGAGCTTAGGCATTAATAATTCAACCGCATCATCCGAACTTGAGTAGGCGCTGAAATTATTATCAATGCGCTCAAGGCTGTCAAAACTGTAAATCGATTTATCAGAATAATAATTATTAAAGTTAAAGCTGCCTTTGATATCGGTAAGTTTGGGGAACTTTATATAATTGATATGATTATAGTTTAGTGTAAGGCTACCAGTAATCGTCTTCAACGCGCCAAATTCAATCGAAGAACCTGACACATAACTGTTGCCAACATAGTTTATCGTAAATGAATCGCCTGGCAGTGTCCCGACCGTTTTCAGTTTTGGGAAACTCAATGAAACAATCTGAGTCCCATACAGTGAAACACCACTGGAAATCGTCTCCAGTTCGGGAAACTCCAATTGTTTTATATTGAGATATGAAAGATTAAATGTCGTGATTATCTTTTTCAGTTTGGGAAACTCGAAAGCCGCCAAAATGCTACTTGAGGAAGAAGAATTCCTAGTATACGTAAACTTTCCCAAGGTTTCGAGTGCATTGAACTCGAAACGATTTCCACCGTTATAGCTATTATCGGTGATTTTAAACTCACTTTCGACATAGACGAGTGAAGTAGACGACAGCGATTTGGCATTGTATTCCATCGTGCCGGTAAAATTCCCCTTGATGCATTCGTTATCGACGGTTGTGCTACCGCTATTTTCACTCGGCTTAACAGTCACAGTGACATTCTGCGTCACGCACGAAAGGCAACCGTTGTCAAACGCAGCAATTTTTTCCGTCCCCTGATTACAGGTGTACTTGCAGGTACCCTTGTTACATGCGGCATCATCTGCATTATGCAATGCCGTGCAATCGGCCATCGAAATGCCGCATTCCTCGTTCGTGTCTGGCAAACAGTCCGTCGCATCCGAATTCGGGTGATAATCGGCCATGCAGTTCGTCGTAGAGCAAGTATCGCCATCACGGACCGCGCCATCGGTACATTCGTATTCACAAATTCCCTGGACGCATTCCTGATTCTTCGAGTGCGGAATTGCAGTACATTTTTGACGCTTGTTACCACAAACCGACGTCGAATCCGCATCACAATAATTATAGTCTTCACTAGGATGGAATCCGGTCCGACAAGTTTCGATGACACAACGGTTTTCTTTGCAGCTGACGAGCGACACATTATCGATGTCCGTACAATTCTTCTTGGAAGGGCCGCAAGAAACCTCGGTATCGTTATTCTCTTCACAGGCGGACGCATCGACGCTCGGATGATACCCACTCGCGCATGACTCGACGACGCAACGCCCATCGTTACAGGAAACAAGCGAGATATTGGGTATTTCGGTGCAATCCTTCTCACTGATACCACACAATTTCTCCGTATCCGCAATACACGATGCATTTTTATCGGTCAGATGATAATCAGATTTGCAACTGGAAATCTCGCACACCCCCTCATCACATTTGGCCTTACTCACACCGGGCAACGATGTACACGTCTTATCCGAATCGCAAGACGTGTAGATATTTTCTATACATTTGGATTTGGCCAAATAGTAACCAGAATCGCATTCAATCTTGCAAACGCCGCCTGTACACGAGACTTTGCGTGCATTCTCCGGCTCCGTGCAATCATCTGCTGACTCGCAAGGCTCTTCGTCATTACCAATACAAGCCCCATCATGAAGCCGATAACCCGATTTACAGGAAATCTTGCATGTTGCCGTTAACGGATCACACCTGGAACTCTTCGCATTCTCGATCGACGAACAATCCGTGTGTTCGCTGCCACAATCCGTGTCCGTATTGGCTTCGCAGGCAGTACCGGCTTCATTCATGTGCTCGCTAGACTTGCATCCGAGACAATCCAAATCCCCGGGAAAGCATTTTTCTTTTTCTTCCAAACTACAGGACACAGCCAACATAGCAGATATAGCAAACACCACAGACAGATAATTTCTCAGTTTCATGCGAGCACTCCCTTCCAAAGAAAACATCAGCCGAATATAATACCAATTGAATTGCGGATGTCAAATAGAGAGGTAACACTTCGAACCCTGTTGGCATAGAGTTAGATGACATTTCTTTTGAGATCGAAAAGCAAAGACTTAAGTCCGTGAAAGCACATCAGGATTCAGTGCCAAAAGTCACGTGATGTCGCGTCATGTATAGCATTCATGCGACTATTTTGTTTCATGGTGCTGTTTGAGAACCTATCTGAAATGTTGTGCTATAAGAACGTGTGCTGACATAGGCAATGGTTGCCGTTGTCGTCGTTGTGAATTGCAAACCTTGTTAAGGAGACTGACGATGAGTTGTTATAACAAACCTTCTACTCACGATGTTCTATCATCCAACATGAATGAGGAGAGTGAGTCAACAAACAACACGATGTTTGAAAATTGTGATCAAAGTTCTGATATAGAAAATGAGGTTACGAAAAAACTTTTCTCGCTTAATACAGAGGCTTTTGAGATGACTCTCCCAGACGGTAAAAAAGTTATCGGAATCATTTGAAAGGTGAAGAAATGTTAACCTGAAGTCCCGTGTATTATACCAAGACTAGGTAAACACAGGAACTTCCATGAACATGCTCAGATTCGATAGAGAAAACTATGAAAGAACAAGAGTTATTTGACAGAGTGAATAATACAGTTTTGAACATTCTTGGAGTCTCAATGACCTTTGCAGATTTTCAAAAATATGCAAACGCTTTACCTGATGAAAGAGATTTGAATTCACACACTCAAAAGAATGTCACTAGAGTTTTAACACGTGTCTTATTGTTCTGGCTATGGTTATTAACAGTATGGTTTGACCTTTTTTTTTCCCCATACCTTCTCCACGAATGGCGAGAGTGGGATGCTGTCATTATCTATGGCCAGCACAATAGAACAAACTACAGATAATTCTTCTGACATTGCTAAAAACGCAAAAAATTACATTGAATCTATTGGAAATGCTTTTTATGAAGATGACATAAATGAATTTCCAACTGATGTAATAAAGTGTTTGGATTTATGCCTTAAAATGTTAAGGCGGTTTGGAAATAAATACATAAATGCTATCACTCAAGGTGAAGAATTGCGTGAAATGATATCTCCCCTTGAAATGCACACATTTTAAGTAAAACCAACAATGCTAATATTTCTATTGAATGTAAACTGCGTCAATATATAAAAAGGGCAGGGCGTATGAAATAGCCCTGCCGCCGTGGCGTATGCAATAGCCACGGCTCAAATAATATATATATTAATTTACAACGGTGCAGTCCAGAACATAGGACGATGCGTTATTGCCGGCATTACAGTCATTTGGCATGGCGTCATCGAATTTCAGCATAATATAATTGAGATTCGTGGGCGCATTGACCGAATTCTTGGGATAATCGAATTTGAGCGTTTCGCTTTCGGACGCACGGAGAAGTTTTGTCGTCGTGGCATTCCCGACTTCGATATATTCGCCGTCTTGCGCATTGGATGCGAAGACGTGCACCGTAATGCCAGGCTCGGCCGCAGCCCAGCCGACGTTGATGACTTCGAAATAAATCGGCGTCAGTTCATCGCAGGTGCGCGGTGCCGAGATGGACTTGATTTCGAGATCGGGCATATAGGTCGCGCCCGGCTGGACGTTCAGGCGGAAGTTGTTCAGATTTTTGATGGACCAGTTATTCCTCATTTTGAGCGGGATCGTG
>JAZODZ010000361.1:0-4489 GCA_045597285.1 Myxococcota bacterium | reverse complement strand
GAATCCCCTACGGGGATGGTTATGGTTGAATGACCTGATCCCCCGGTAGGCGCTTACGCGCCAACCGGGGGCTACTAAACGTGAAGCCCTAACGGGCTTCTATGATTTGCACCATTGATAGCATTTGTCCCTTCCTTAGCCGTGGGGCGACGGGTGGCTGCTGTGTTTTGTGTAGATGATCTTGAACGGCTCGATAATTCAAATTCATCATCAGATGCAGAACGATCAACTCTTGCTTCCTGCCTTGTTTCAATAGGATTATGTACTTAGGCAACGACTTAAGTGGTTGAGTGATTACGTTTTTTTGCTTGTCACGTATCTGTAAGTGTAATAAATGTATACGTTTGTATGTTTCAAACCCACCTTGTGGTTTGACGAGATTGATGATTTGAAAATTAAAACGCTCTGGACAGACAGAGAAAGGATAGTGGTTATGATATATGCAAGTCTAAATAGGCCTAAAATGTTGCGCAAAGATGTAGGCTTTGTGGCGGCGCTTGTCGTCAATATCGCATTGATGTTTACCGCCGTTTCGGCGTACGCCCAAGATGGTTGTCAGAATATTGGCCAATCGGAGGAGTGGAGATTCGATATGCAGGCACTCGTCAAGGCTGTGCAAGAGGGCGATTTGTCGAATGCCCAGGTGATAAGCGAAAGGATGTACGAGACCTGCCCGAATGCCCCTTTGTTGAATTACGTGCAGGGGAAGATGTACGAAAAACTCGGCGATAAGCAGAAGGCGCTCTTTTCGTACCAAAAAGCGAGTGAGAATACGTACCATTTTGCGGTCGATCCCAATACGGCACAGAAGATTTGGTATGCCCGATATGAATTCGAGCACCCCGAACGGACTTCGGATGCCCTGGAGATTCAAAAAGAGGTGATGGCGAATCTTCAAGCCCAGTGCGATTCGCATCTCGAAGCCTTGAATACCTATAAAGATGAGCATCATCAAGAGATTGAGAAATGGATGTGGGCGGGAACAGGAATCGGTGCGGGAGGACTTGCGCTGATCGGAACCGGTGCGGCGTTGGTTGCGCTGTATCCTGCGAGTACGATTACACAAGAGAATAAGGATGAGCATAAAGGTCCTTATGTTGTCCATGATGATGCAGCCCACTCCGTTGGTTTGGCTTTAATCGGTGTTGGCGCAGGGCTTTTGGTTGGTGGTTCTGTTTTGGCTGGCATTTACGGTTATAAATATACCCATTTTAAGACGGAAAATACCGACATGTCTTTATCGTTTGCTCCAAATGGTGTTTCGTTTGGTTTGAATTTTTAAGGAGATGTCGTTATGAGTAAGAAATTATATATTCTCGCGGTAATGTCGGCGTTTGTAATATCGGCTTGTGGTAAGGAGCATTACATTAATGAGGGATGTACAGTTAACGATAATTATTGCGATGCTGGTATTCTATATCAATGTGTAGCGGCAAGTGATAATGAAACAGAGTTAAATGAATTTGGTTTTGTTGATCCTGAAAATGCAGAATATAGCAGTGAGCAAACCAGTATAGGGGCAACTTTTTGGAAAGAAGAAGTTAATTGTATAACCAATAGCTGCGGCGGAGACGGGGCTTGCAAACCAATTAAAGATTGCGCAAACGGCGCGAATCCCGATGGCTCATGCCGATGCCCGTCTGAATGCACGAATGGATGTACCGATGCCGGTGCGTGTAAACAATCGAAAGATTGTAAAAATGGTTATAATAATGATGGCACATGTCGATGCCCGGATGAATGCGAGAATGGTTGTACCGATATCGGTGCATGTAAACAAAGAACAGATTGCGTGAATGGTTATAAAGATGATGGCACATGCAAGTGTCCTGATAAATGCAAGAATGGCTGTGATGAAAAAGGGGAAATATGTCTGTGCCCAACTGCATGTCCTCAAAGTTGCGACGACACGGGAGCGGAATGCACGTGCGAGGCAAATTGTGTTGTAGGATGTGATGTGAATACGGGTAATTGCAAATGTACCGATAAATGTACCGCAGGTTGTGATGAACGTGGCACATGTGACGCGGAGTGTGAGGGCGTGATATGTCAAGGCGTCAACGACGAGTGTCGGAAAGGGGAATGCGTCGATTTGTGCAAGGATATTATCTGCGAAAAATCCAATGAGTATTGCAATATGGGCAAATGTGTCTTTTGGGATGTGAACGGAAACCATTTGCACGATATGTATGAAACGGCTGTAAAACAGGGCCAGAATTGCCGACAATATAAGGATTGCGACAGTTCGGATGGGGCTGGAGACGGTTTCTGCGACAGCTTTTTAGGTTATAAATGCTCGACGAAATGCACCGATGATTCACAATGCGTCGATGATGGGGAATATCATTATATCTGTCGTCCCGATGGCCGCTGTGCACCGGATACGTTTGTAACGGTGTGGAAGATTCCACCTAAAGAAAAAGAAGATATTGATGATTCTAAGTTGCATTTGCGCATTCCCACGAGTACGGCAACAGCATGTGATTTTACGATTGATTGGGGGGATGGGACAAAATCGGAAGGATGTGTTAAAAATTCGAAAGATGATACAATTCACTGTAAGGAGTTGGGTAAAAATACATTGATATGTGATGTCACCTGTACTAGTGCTGAATGTAAAAGCAAATGTGATGAGTATGATAATGGCTCATTGGACGATGACGAACATAATTATGATAAAGGTGATTTACACCATACCTATCAAGACCCTGGCTTTGTTACTGTGAAGATAAAGGGAAAATACGATGGTTTTGGATGGCCTGCAGTTGATCAGTATTATTTTGCATATCCTCATAATAAAGATAATTCTTCTACCAAATTGTCTGAGGTAAAAGCGTTCGGACCCGTAGGGTTAGGCCCATTCGCTTTTGCATTTGCTAATGCGAAACTCACGCTTTCTGCATTATCGGAGGTCGATATTCCTGACGCGACCAAAATGCAGGATATGCGTTATACATTTTATATATCGCCTTTCTCAACAGTAACATTTAATCTTCCAATTGAAAATTGGGATATGTCTCATGTCGTCGATATGCGCGGTATGTTTAAGTATGCCAAACAGTTTAACCAACCGCTCGATCACTGGGATACTTCAAGCGTGAAATGGATGGGAAATAAAGTTGATAATGTAGGAACGGGAATAGAAAAACAGGAAGGCGTGTTTTCTAATGCTGGGTCATTCAATCAACCGTTAGAACACTGGGATACTTCGAATGTCGTCAGTTTGTCGTATATGTTTTATGGTGCAACAGCTTTTAATCATTCTGTCAATGATTGGGATACGTCGAAAGTAATGCATATGTATGGCACATTTTATTATGCCGAAGCGTTCGATCAATCGCTCGACAAATGGGACACCTCCAATGTCATCGATATGCGGTACACTTTTGCGCATGCCCATGCTTTCAATCAGCCACTTGATGCGTGGAATACGTCCAATGTCGTAGATATGAGTAATATGTTTAATGGTGCGGTAAAATTTAATGGTGCCATTAGTAATTGGAATACACAACACGTCACAAATATGAGCGATATGTTTAATGGGGCGGAATCTTTTAATCAGCCAATTAATTACTCTGGAAGTGGCTCTGTTTGGCTGACAAGTAATGTCACCGATATGCATTCTATGTTTGAAGGGGCAAAATCCTTCAATCAATCGCTTGATAAATGGACACCTGGTTATGTTAAAAATATGGAGCGCATGTTTTATGATGCGACCTCGTTCAATCAGGATTTGAGTTCGTGGCAATTTGCCACTAAAGTTACTGTGACGGATATGTTTCAAAATACGAAATTAGCGAAAGATTCTCCTAATATCTATTGCAAGATCTTCAATGCATGGGAGGGGAAGGTTCAAGCAACGACATGTTCAGATTTGGGAATGGCAGAGTGTAGTTGTGAGTGACCTTCACTCCAGCCTCAACCCGCTGCTATGCGTCACCTCCCGCGTATGGTAGGGGCGTGGTCTCAGACCCGCCCCTACCATACGCGCCATTCGCGCGGCGTATCGGCAACGCCGATAGCCGTGCGGATCGTGTGATCACATGATGCCCCCTGCAATCGTGACGTAATTGCGAGCAGAAACGCGTTTTTTTATTCCTGAAGTCTTGATTTTCAAAATTTTTTTTCTACGCTCTAGTAACTTTGCCACAGGTATATTGGCAAAGTTGCGTTTGAGACAAGGTGATTTGAGCAACCATTTATGAAGCTCGTCTTATCGATGCCTCAACATTCCCCATTCTTCTGAAATCGCGCTATATGCCCGCAATGGAATCAGCGATACACAAGTTTATCCAGAAGCTACCAACATACCTGCGTTATCGCAAGTATCTTCGCAGTTCTAGGTCACTCGCTTCACCTTGGCGAATTAAAGTGATGGCACAACTACGACACCCCAGCTGTTTTTATAAGGTGTCTATTTTAAAGTCCGTTTGTCATAACCATTTGGTTTTGTTAACCATTTGGTTAAACAATATCCATTGTCATAAGG
>JAZODZ010000360.1:0-4197 GCA_045597285.1 Myxococcota bacterium | reverse complement strand
ACCGGGAAGCGAGTGGGTTGCCATGATTCGCGCCGACGGCTACCTGACACCATCGCCGGTTTATTTCTCTTCGCTCGGCATTGAAAACGAGGAACGCATCGTCGAACTCGATCCCGGCATATCCATCTCTGGAAAAGTCCTCAGCCCGCACGAAACGCCCGTGTCATCCGCCCGCCTTCATGTCGAAGTCGATCGCCCGAACCAGCTCCCCTGGAATTCCGAGATCGATCTGCCGCGCCCGATTTCCTCGCTCGCCGATGGTTCTGGATGGAATCCCGCTCGCGGTTCATGGTCGTCCGCAGACAACGGCTATTTCCATCTCAAGACGATTCCACGCGGCCGCATTCGAATCTATGCCTCCCACGAGCAATACGCGCCGTCTTCCTGGGTTACCATCGATGCCTCCGACAACGACGACCTCAAACCCGTGACGATTTCCCTCAAGCAACCCCAGCGAGCATGGATTCGTGTCGAAAATCCTCAGCATGCCGCCATTGCAGCAAACCTCACGGTCTATGACGATGCCACGGGATGTGAAGTCACTTCCGTAAAGACACCAACATTGGGGGCGCTCGAGCTCAAAAACCTGCCCTCAAAAGCCCGGTTTTTCATCACTTCAGACACATCCGTACCGCTTCAGGACATCCGTGAAATCCACGATCAGGACGAAATCACGATCGTTCTGGAACAAAGCAGCACGATGACGGTTGAAGCGAGTGCAAAAAATGAAGACGGGATTGCCATTCATCATGCCACGCTCAGCCCGGCCTCAGCGGAAATTCGCAAAAAATTCCCCGCATGTCTCGGTAAAACGGACAGTTCCGGAACTGCGGTTCTCGAAATGTGCCCGCAATCGTTCTGGATGGACATCTACCACCCGGACTACGCCCATATTCTCAAATATGTCGATGCCAACGCGCCGGCCAATTTCATCCTCAAAAAAGGAAAAGACGTCGACATCGAAATGCTCGATGAACTGAACGAAAACCGCCTGTCCAATGTTTCGTGCACCATCGACACGACGTTCCAGTCCGGCGAAGAAACGCAGGTTTTATCGGAAAAATTCAAGGCCGCCGACGGCCGTCTCGCCATGACACATCGCCCGGATGAAAACCAGCATTTGAACTGCATCTGGAACACCGAGCAGATTTCCATCGACGACGTGCCCGAGAATTTCCCCAAATCATTGAAATTCCCACACTTCGAGACGCGCCGGGCCATCGTTATCGACAACTTCGGAAGCCCGGTTCCGTACGCACGCCTGAGCATAAACGGACAAATGCTCGAAACTGACGAAACGGGATGGATCGAGCTGAGTGCCAAACCCGACAGCACCATTCGGTTTTATCACTGGCAGCACGGTTCCGGTTCGTCCGTGTTTGCGGCCGGCAACTCCGAACTCGAACTGCGCCTACCCGACGTCCCCGACAAAGATGTCGTCTCGTGTCTCGACGATCGCCATATTCCGTACGTCATCGACAGCTCACAAATTCTGCTGGACATTGCCGACACGAAGCATCACATCGAGCGCGGCGATGCCGTCGAAATCTGTACGTCTAAAAATCTGGTCATCGTCCGCAACGGACGCCGTATGGACATTCCGTGGAAATGACGTCGTTTTTTGGGGGACGGCACGCCTATTGACATACGGCGTGCCCGCCGCGCTATTGGCATACGCGCGGCGCTTCGTGTTGGGCAAAAACCAAAAAAAAGCCGCGTATGGCGTGAGCCATAGCGGCTTTCGCGGGGCGTATGAAATAGCCCCGCCACCCAATAACAAATCAGCCACTGATTTCGCCGCCGCTGTCGGCTTCCTTGGCGGGAACGATGATCGAGACGAGCTGCGTGTCGAAGAGGAGCCCCGTCGTCGGATTGTAGACGTCGATATACGCCGTAAACACCTTTGCTTCGTCGCCCTGCGGATAACAGCCGTTATTCTTGGCATAAACCGTAAACGTGAGCTTGGCACCGGCAACACCTGCCGTCGATGTGCCCGTCGCGAAGTTCGTAAAGCCATCGTTGTACGAAGCCGAGAACTGTGTCGGAATCGCCTCGGGATTGCACGATTTCTCGGGTTCTTTCGGCGGTGCAATGTATTCTTTGGCCACGATTTTGTCGATGAAGCAACTCGTATTCTTGTTGTTGTCCATCACGTTGCCGCGAATCTTCGTCGTGACGTTGTACGCGCCATATTTGACGAGCGCATCGACACCACGGACGATATACTGATTCACCGATGACTGCTGACCTGTATATTTGAGAATGCACTGATTCTTCATGCCATTGATCGTGACCGGTGCCGAGTCGGAATCGCCGAGACAGCAACGATTCTCAGCCGTCGAGCCATTGCAGTTCCAGGTATTATCTTTGGTTTTGAATGCACAGACAGGCACGATCGCCTCTGATTCACGCGACCAGGCCGTCATCTGTTTGTAATAATCGCCGTCGCCGTAACCGACATCGAGCGAAATCACGCGCACACCCTTGTTTTTGAGCACCGGGACCAATGCCGACGTATAATGCGTGTCGATGGCACAGTTCGTCGAATACCCCTCGTGGCATTCCTTGTATTTCAACATTTTCGCGCCCACACTCGAGCCATACGACGGCCCGACATCGTGCGAATAGATATCGGAAACATGGATGACGACGGGCAGCGAGTTCTGTCGGAAATCGACGCCGCCCCAGGTTCCGGCAGGATTGACGCGCTTAGAAACCGAATAGATTGCTGTACTACTATCCTGTCTCCAAGAGACGCCGCTTCCTGTGGCTATCTGATAAAGCGATTCAGCGCCGGATTCAGCGCCATCGTTACCATAACGCGTCGTGAAAAGAGAACTCTTCGTATAGCCCTGAGCCTTGGCCTCATCCGTCGTAATTGCCCCGAGGACGCGGAACGGCAAGTCATTGCTATAGGAATCGCCAGCAGTGTCATAGTAACCTTCATCATATCCATCATTGGAATTGACATCGGGGAAATCGTCGAAATTTGTCAGCGCAAACCCGCTGTCCGAAACCATGCCCTTGACGCTCGTGATAATGCTCTGAATATTCGTGCGCACGGAATCGATCGTGCCGCCCATCGACCCGGTGGTATCGACGTTGAACACGAGGTCGAGTTTTGAAACCTGGGGTTCAAACGTCAGGACGTCGTCATCCGTCCCGTTGTCGGGCAGTTCAAAGTAGAAGTCATAGACATCCTTGACGCCTAGCTTGCTGTCACAGACGAGCTGTGCCGGCGTGTAAATGCTACCGGATGACATGGCAACAGCATATTCGGACGGATCCAAATAGCCATCCCCATCGGTATCGGCATACAGGCGTGGCACCAGGGCATTCGTGCAGACGATGTTTTTCTCGACGGAATCCTTGAGGCCGTCGTTATCGGAATCGATTTCGAGGAAGTCCGCAATGCCATCCCCATCGGAATCCTGGATCTTGTGAATCGAATAGCAGCCGCGCTTATCTTTGGCACCAAGCTTTGACACGCCGATGACACCAGCCGCCTCGATGGCATCCGATAGCGAATCGCCATCGGTATCGGTATTGTATCGGGAGTACGAGCCGCGTTTTTCATCGTTCACGATGACGTTCATGCGCTGGACGCCTTCCATGTCATCGCAGAAACCATCGTTATCAGAGTCGAAATCCATATAGTCGGGAATCGTATCGGCATCGCAATCGACGGGTTTGTCAGCCGTGCCAAACGCATTGCCATTCACGCAACCATACCCGGAGAATTTGCCGGGTTCCGGTTCGGGCGGGTTGATGACCATACCCTTGATTTCGTCGACATCACTGGCACCGTCGTTGTCGTTGTCGAAGTCGAGATAATCGAAAATGCCGTCGCCATCCGTATCGATGCAATACGTGAACAGCCCATCGCTGTCCTTGGCCTTGAGGCATTGGCTGTCGCCGCCGCAGCACTCAATGGAATCGGGAACGCCATTCCCATCGCTGTCGGTATCGCGGAAATTCGGAATGCCATCGTAATCGGCATCGTCCGGCTCGTAAGCACCGCCGTTGTTGTTCGCTTCCAGTTTATCGGGAATGCCATCGCCATCGCTGTCGAGATCCATGTAGTCGGCTTTCCCGTCCTTATCCGTATCTTCGCAACCACTATGCGTCGAATAATCCCCATCATAGCATTCGTAGTAGTCGGGGATATAATCGGAATCAAAGTCGGCATCATCAATG
>JAZODZ010000359.1:0-3974 GCA_045597285.1 Myxococcota bacterium | reverse complement strand
TGGCACCTTCATCCTCGGATTCCGCTTTGCAACTGCCGCTCTGGCAGGCTTTGTCTTTGTCGCATTCCGCGCCATCGGCGAGCAATTCTGCGGCTTTCGCGACGCAAATCATCTTGGCACCTTCATCCTCGGATTCCGCTTTGCAGCTACCGCTCTGGCATGCTTCGTCTTTGTCGCATTCCGCACCATCGGCAAGCAATTCTGCGGCTTTCGCGACGCAAACCATCTTGGCACCTTCATCCTCGGATTCCGCTTTGCAGCTACCGCTCTTGCAGGCTTCGTCCTTGTCGCATTCAGCGCCATCGGCAAGAAGTTCTACGACTTTTTCTACACAAACCAGCTTCGATGCGTCATCCGCACTCGCTGCGCAAGCACCGCTTTCGCAATCTTCCGCAACCGCGCAGGGTTCATTGAGCTTGGCAAGACTCGAATCGTCATCGCTGTCGCAAGCCGTGAATGAGCAGGAAATGATACCGAGAGCTGCGATTAAACATGCAAATTTCTTCATAACGATTCTCCTTATAATTAAAGTACAAACTGAAAAGTACTCAGTGAAATGTTTACAAGTAGCAGATTAGAGAGACTGAAATCCTTGCAGCCCTCATTGCTGCTTTCTGATAGGGGATATTAGGGATATTTTTTCGCGCTTCTGGAATGACAAAAATGTCAGAATATATATCCTTGCAATTCAAAACCGCATAAACACTCGACATGACGTGCGAAAAATATTTTTAAAATATTTTTTAGGCATACTTTTATGACATATTGATCAGATGGAAACCCATTTATCCAATATTAATCTCGATATGACAGAATATGTATAAAATAGTTGGCACTGTAAAACGCACGTGGATATGTCTTTTTTGGCCTCACGCATAGCGTCCCACTCTCCAAAGGTTTCAAGGCGAAGGATTCGGGTTCGCTACGAGCAATCTGTTTAGCACAGTCAAAGCCTTTCATATCGACAGCAGCTGAACTGTTACCGTCAGAGTTTGGAATCCGTTTAACCAGCGTGGATATGACTTTTGAAATGAGTTTTCTGGTTTCAGAGTGATCATTTAGGGAATTGTCTTACCCGGTAACTCGCATTGCCACCGGGTTGCAATCTTGGACGATTTCAGTGTGCAGATCACGCTATCCAATGAACAACTTTGAATGAAGCAACATAACACTAACCAACGAGTCTTTGCCCTTATTCCACGAACATTAAACAGAGCCTTAGTTTTTAGCACAAAAAGATCGCACCAACACAAAACTCCAAATTATGAGTAATTATGCCAAGAACTGAACAGGACATGAAGTAAGAACAAAATA
Organism: Myxococcota bacterium; assembly: GCA_045597285.1. Taxonomy (GTDB): domain Bacteria; phylum Myxococcota_A; class Bradymonadia; order UBA4248; family UBA4248; genus UBA4248. The sequence goes on along the minus strand of JAZODZ010000359.1, from coordinate 2,660 downwards.
AAAACAAAAACGTAAGAATGAAGATCGCACTATTTTAGGCCGATTTGGCGTCTCATAGGAAAGAAAAGATCCATTGCAAAAGGCGATAAGACTCATTAAAACGCCGCCTGATGGCTGATGCGCCATGACAGACGAGTGGAGTTAATATGAATCAGTGGTCGAATATACTATATTTGCTTGGACGGTACACTGTATTGTCAGACTTGAGCCAATGTATAAAACAACACCAAGACAATGATGAACCCAAGCCAGAGCTGGTGCAAAAAGTTGCAACGCTTCGGAAGCAGTTGAAAAATGTACCGCTAAAGGAAATGGCGCATACCTGTCCGGAACAGTACCGGATACTGATGATCTTGAAGGAAAGCGTATCAGAAGACGTGATTACGGATGTCTGGACACAGCCATACAGCGAGTTGATTGAACACATCGATGAATTATGCCGCAGCATCATGAAACAGGACCAAAGCCTGAGCGATGTCGTTTATAAAAGAGACGGCATATTTGATATCCTCAGAATACATTCCCATTGCGATGCCTTCATCAAGGCTTCGGTTGCGGACAAGGCTTTACTCATCGTTTCCAGTTGGGGAAGAGTTTCATTTGAAAGCCTCAGATTAATTCTTCAAGTGTTTTTTGGTCTGAACGATACCCAGATCCTTGCAATACTGCTTGGGCGAGAAAGTACAGGGGGATTGCTGCGAATCAGCCAGGACGAGAATGAACTATTTGACATTCTGGAACCTGTCCATTCATCCTGTCCCAAGGCATATTCATGCCGAAGCAGCCACGATGATTTATTAATGCTTTTTTATCCTTACCTTCCGGTGAATGGCAGTTGGACACAAACGCATCCGCTGTATCACGCCTACCGTGCCATCATCTCGGGAGACAGTACAGAAGCAGCCTTTAACACCATTCAATGGACGAAGTGGCTGGCACTCTTTGATATCGACACGAATGAAAATTCCCAGTCGAACATAACTCTCTTATGGTCAAAAGTGCTGATTTCATTGGGGCCCGAGTACATAAACCTGTTATCCACATCAATTCTCCATACAGATGTACGTCCCGATTTGGAATCGGCCATCATGCAGAGAATAGCTCACAACGGCGTTCCTATTCGGCTCGAAGATTTATGCGAGGCGGGAGTGCAACTTTCGGCCAAAGAATCAGATGTCATGAATATCCTATGGTCCCATCTTTACGAACTCGTCATCTGCCGCGCAGGGGAATCGGTACGCATTAGGCGTGTCAGTGAATTCTATGAAGGCATTTATTTTGACGTAACAAGCTACGCAACAGCCCCGCAAACCGAATCCAGAGTCACGGCAGACGATGAAGTTCAAGACAAGCTGGAAACCGCGATGCACCTCTTTGAGGAGCAGTATATCCATCGTGAATATAACAATCTGGCTGAAAAAGTGTACGCGTTCATGAAATTATGGGATGACGAGATACAATTAAAAGACTTGCAAACAGCGGGACTAAAACTTGGGTTTACGGAATCCCCCAAATCTATCAGCCGTGTATTGCGATCCTATAAAGATAAGTTTTACAGCTGTGAACCCATTGGAAAACGTGGTGTCTGGTGTACACGGGAAACCGCCATTCGACTTGGATACGATGTGGAACCAATAGGTATTTGAAAGGCAACGCGACTTATATAAGAACATAGAAACAAAAACTGTCAACAGGCATTTGGTTACATAGAAAGAAACCTGCCAAACGTCATAGAAACCTGTCAAACGTCGACAGGCATGGGATACGACTATAGTATCGATATGGAGTAAACAATTATGAAGAAAATATTAGCAATCATTATACTGATGTCAGTTTTGGCAATTTCATGTACTCCAAAACTAGACACGACTACGCAAGATACTCTGGAAAAGAGCACTTCAAGTATGGAAAAAGCATTACCACCCGAAGAAGCCAGCTGGCTACGTGCCTCATTAAACTTATGCACAAATGAAAAGACATGCGATATTAATGATTTCAATGGCATGTTCGCCCAAGACATCATTGAACGTGGGCGTGTTTTGAAATTAAAAAAGATGAAATCAGAAGCCGACACTTTATTATTGTTTTACAAAAATAAATTAAAGAATAGTTTTAATGAAGCCCTTGACACAGCCAACGAACTTGCTAAACAGGACAATCCAGTAGATATACTTTTAAAATTTGAAGAAATTACTAAATCGATAGAAATCACAAATTCGCGTCTGTATAAACAAAGCAATTATTTCTCACGATATAATGCCATATCATTAAACATTAAAAACAACTGGACAGAAAGCATTAAAGCTGTCTCTGTCGATTGCAAACTTGTTTCTCCTGGAAGAAGCGTACCTTGGGTGGAATCATCATTTTCATTTACCATTGATGGTGGATTAGAACCAGGAGAATCGAGGAAAATTTCATTAAGACCAAATAGTTTCTCGGATCTTGGAACAGCCGAAACACCCAAAGACGCAGAATTCATATTAAACATTATTGCAATTGTCACAGCGGACGGAACGAGCATTGATCTCCGAAAAGCCCTTAATGATAGCATAGGAAAAATAATTACAATTAAAAACCAACACATTGAATCCATAGCCGAAACACTCCATGCAGGAACCTATTATACTGCAATAAAAATAATTACAGATGATTTTAAA
>JAZODZ010000358.1:0-7570 GCA_045597285.1 Myxococcota bacterium | reverse complement strand
CAGAAAACAGATAATTACTACGTCATTGTCACTCGGGAAAGTTTGCCCAATCTTCCTTACAGCGTAGAAGAAATCTACGGTATTCGGTTGTCAGGAAAGTATGGTCATTTAAAACAGGTCTATAATGAATTCTATCAACTTTACGGCAAACAGCATCCACTTGAAGAAATTAAACCAGATATTCTGATGTCCGAGGACAGCAATTCAGGATATCAATTTTTCTCTGGTGTTGTATCAGATGATATTATCTGCATTTCCGCAAATGGAAAGTCCAATATTCTTACAAAACTCAAAACGTGCACACCTGATAAGCTTATCCTTGTCATTGCCGATGGAGCGGCTTTTGGGCCAGAAATGAATCGCATCACGTTATATATGCATGAAAATAACAATATTCGGTTGTTTTTGCCAGAATCATTTGAATGGCTTATTCTCGATAGCGGGCTAATAAATTCTTCTGAACTGACTAAAATACTTGCATCGCCATCTGATTATATAGAATCATCTGAATATTTCAGTTGGGAGCGTTTTTTTACGCATTTGTTGATAGATTTGACAAAAGATAATCATTTACAGTATTCTAAAAGTAAATTGAATACATCATATTTAAGCAATAATGTTAAAAATTTGATAATACGTGGCATTTCCAATATTCAATTGACAATTTGAGGGTAATATAATTCGTAGGGGGGAGAATGTTATGGACAAGAACGCAATCAAAAAATATGCTGTATGGGCCCGGAACGAACTCATTAAACGTGTAAACAGGCGTGCACAGGGATATAAAATCAGCGAGCATCATATTGGAAAAGAAGAGGAATGCCTCATTGACGGCAGACCACTGACGAAATGCGAATGCGAAATGCGCCGTTCACTCGTGTCAAGGATACAGCGCAATGGGTATCAGCCGACGATGGAAGCTGTGGCCTATACGTGGTTCAATCGCTTCTGCGCACTGCGCTTTATGGAAGTCAATGGCTATCTTCCGTCAAAAGTGCGCATTTTTACTGATGAAAACAACCAATTCAATCCCCAAATTCTGACCGAAGCTATCCATTTGGGCGACCGATTCGAACACATCGACATGAATCGCGTATTTGACTTGATCGAAAAAGCCAATGCCCAAAACGAATTGTATCAATACCTGATCATCACGCAATGTAATGAGCTCAAAGAGGTTCTACCAGGGATATTTACTAAAATCGAAGATTATACAGAACTGCTGTTCCCGGAAAACTTGCTCGATAAAGATAGTGTTATCGGGCATCTAATCTCTGATATACCCGAAGAATATTTTCGAGTTGACAGTAAACACGGGCAGATCGAGATCATCGGATGGCTTTATCAATACTATATCAGCGAAAAACACGAAGCCGTCATCGATCCGTTACATGGCAAAGTTATTTGCGCCGAAGACGTCCCAGCTGCAACGCAGCTATTTACGACAGACTGGGTCGTTCGATATATCGTCGACAATTCCGTAGGACGTTACTGGATCGAGCGTCACAAGGACAGTTCACTCGCCTCCGAACTCAATTATTATATTCCACAAGAAGTTGATTCAGATTGTAAAGATCCGATTTCGCCGCAAGAAGTCACGGTATTGGATCCCTGTGTTGGTTCTGGACATTTTTTGGTCTATGCCATCGATGTATTGATGAAAATATATCGCGAATATGGTTATTCGGAGCGAGAAGCAATCGCAGAAATCATCAACCATAATATATTCGGCCTTGATATCGATGATCGTGCCGTTGAACTCGCCTACTTCGCAATCATGATGAAAGGCTGTCAATATGACAAGCGCTTCCTAAAGCGCGGCATTCAACCCCATGTCTATAGTATTGTCGACAGTCGCTTTGCAGATGATGCTTTCATGACGTATTTTTGTGGCTCCAATACGGTTTTGCAAACGTGTACCGCAAATATTTTGGAGGCTATGAAAGATGCGTTTGAAACAGGCTCACTAATTCAAATTCCCGCAATTGAGTTTGATACCCTGGAAAGACAAATCGAGTGTCTTAATGTTCAGAAGGACTTATTCCATTCGAAACAATTGAAATCGTTTTGCAGGATTGTCAAAATCGCCCGTGTACTCTCTGAACGATATGCCGCCGTGATTACGAATCCACCGTATTTAAATAAATATGATGCGACCTTGAAATCCTTTTTACTGGAAAATTATAAAGACTATTCCGGCGATCTGTTCAGCGTATTTATTTATCGCTGTATGCTCTTTTGCAAATCCGGAGGATATGCCGGTTTGATGACTCCGAATGTCTGGATGTTCATTAAAAGTTATGCTAAACTTCGCCGTTATATATTAACCAATCACTCGATCATGACGCTCGTTCAAATGGCCAAAGGCGCATTTTTCAACGAAGCGACGGTCGATGTTTGCGCCTTTGTGATTCAGTGCGATCAGCCAGGCAAGACTGGAGTGTATTTCCGACTCGAAGACTTTACGGGGAATATGGATTACCAGAATCAGAAACTGTCCGAAGCATTGCGAGATCCGTTGTGCCACTATCGATATCAGGCATCTTCTTTGTTGTTTGAGAATCTTCCGGGTATGCAAATCGGCTATTGGGCCGGAGATCATATTCTCAACGCATTTCAAACCGGACACGCTTTAGAAGCAAATGCCTCACCACGGCAGGGACTGGCTACGACAGACAATAACAAATACCTTCGTCACTGGTACGAAGTCGATTATGGACGCATTGGGTTCGGTTTGGATCGACGCACAGCCGTAACCAGTAATATCAAATGGTTTCCGTACAACAAAGGCGGTGAATTCCGAAAATGGTACGGCAATCAGGATTATATCGTCAACTATCAGCACGACGGTGAGTGTATCAAACGCGATGTACTCACCAAATATCCCTATCTGAAAACACCGGATTTCGTCGTCAAGAATCCGGATACCTACTTTAGCCCAAGCCTTAGCTGGTCAAAAATATCAAGCGGTAGCGTGGCTTTTCGTTATTTCCCTCAGGGCTTTCTTTACGATGTTTCGGGATGTAGCATCTTTTTTAAGCATACATCCGATTTATATTATTATGCTGGATTTCTCAATGGCGTTGTATGTTCAAAAATCCTCGAGATTATTTCACCGACGTTGAATTATGAAACCGGACATATCGGTATTTTACCAATCATCGATTCGAACGAACATCGTTCTCGTGTTGAACAGCTCGTACACGAGAATATTCGACTTTCCGAAGAGGATTGGAACACGAGTGAAACGTCGTGGAATTTTGGTCATTGCCCGCTAGGCAAAATACCGGGAGGAAAACTCGCAGATATATTCAAAGTCTGGGAAGATGAGTGCAATGCGCGGTTTGCACAACTCAAGGCAAACGAAGAAGAACTCAACCGCATCTTTATTGACATCTATGGCATGCAGAATGAGTTGACGCCTGAAGTCGATGAAAATGATGTGACAATGCGAAAAGCTGATTTAACTTGCGATATCAAAGCCCTGATTTCGTATGCCGTAGGCTGCATGTTTGGACGATATTCACTCGACCGAAAAGGTCTGTGCTATGCCGGCGGCGATTTTAGCGAGCAGTTCATCGAGGTAAGCAATCTATGCGATGGTAAAATCGATGGGCTTACGAGCCGCTGTTATTTGAAAGAAATCGCTTTCACTGGTAATATGACATCTCATTTTGGCGTCAAGACCGATAACATCATCCCGATTACCGATGACGAATACTTTGCCGATGATATCGTGAATCGATTTGTCGAATTTGTGCGAGTCGCATACGGCGCAGATACACTCGAAGAAAATATCAGATTTGTGGCCGATGCCCTTGGTGGCAAAGGTACGGCCAGGGATGTGATTCGAAACTATTTCCTCAATGATTTTTATACAGATCATTTGAAAGTATATCAGAAACGCCCGATTTACTGGCTTTTTAGTTCCGGCAAAAAGAATGGTTTTAAGTGCCTGATTTACATGCATCGCTATCAACAAGATACGATTGCACGAATCCGCACCGACTATGTGCATGAACTCCAATCGCGCTATTTGACACTCATTTCGAATATAGAATCGCGAATTCCCAATGCTTTGGGTAGCGAGGCTGTTAAATTGAAGAAGCAGCTAAAAAAGATTCAGGATCAGGCAGATGAACTTCGTAAATATGAAGAAAAGATCCATCACCTCGCCGATCAAATGATTGCCATCGACCTTGATGATGGGGTTAAAGTCAATTACGCAAAATTTGAGGATGTCCTGGCAACGGTGAAGTAGAAACGATTCAGAAAATTCATCTCCCTACCAGTCGATAAAACACTCAGACAGCCCGCTATTCGCCTACTTGGCATTAGACACGTGTCACGACACATGCCTACAACGGGCACGGCTTTGCCGCTACGCCGTGCCATGATGGGATTTACTTTACCAGGCACTTTCATAATAACTTGAAATAGCTTTGTTAATTTCGGGGCGCAAACCACCTCCATTGGAATAAAAGCAATCCAACCAATTCCCCGATAAAATATGGACACTGCTTGAAGGGGCTTCTTCCATATTGTACACCCAGGCCCATATAATACGATTTTCGGTCTGTACTGGCACGAGCGTTCTGTTATATAAACGATCATTTGAATTCGGATCGAATCCTTCATAGTTGTCGAGCATTTTAAAAATGTTATTATCACCTGTATATGGAATTTCATAAAGTTCTCCAAATACCTTACCAAACTTTAGGTTTAACGGCAAACACGCTGGCTCAACCCGGTTTCTGTCATTCTGAATTTCAATATCTTTCTGATAATTATAAGAGCCCTCTACAGAATCAGGGTGACGCAGTATTTTAGCGACTGGATACCCGGCACAATAGTGATAGAGATTGCCTGCAATCTTGCCCTTGGTCATTTTAGAATTCTCAGGTATAAGCCGATGGGATTGAAATCCTCTCATAAGAGTACCATAAACGAAAAGATTAAAAGTCTGCATAAAACCTCCTTAAAGGGGCACGCCTAGTAAAAGACTCAAGGTGCGGAATACTTCTTTTGGGAAATCAATCCCAAAAAGTAAAGCCACAACAATAAGCAGATACTATCAAATAATAGTGAGATGTGATAATATGCATTGTGCATCGGTGAAACAAGGAATCTCCGATATTGCCCCCCCCTATAACAAGGCTCTTTGAACGCGTGTGGTCAGCATGAAGCGTTACATTCAATGAAAGTTGGATAATCGCCATGAAGGAACGCCGAATGCGACCAACAGAATAAAGTCACTGTTGTTCAATACAGCCTCCCCAAAAAAAGGACTGAAAAAATGAAAGTACTGATGATCAATGGAAGCCCCGAAAAGGACAGCTGCACAGGCCGTGCCCTGAAGGAAATCGCGGATACCCTGAAAGCCGAGGGCATAGACAGTGAAATCGTCCAGATTGGACGCGAAGTGATTCGTGGCTGTCAGGCATGCGGCGGATGCAGCAAACTCGGAAAATGCGTGTTTGATGATATCGTGAATCAGATCGCCGCTCGCCTCGACAACGCCGATGGATTTATCGTGGGTTCGCCGGTTTACTACGCCTCCGGAAACGGGACGGTCTATTCCTTCCTCGACCGTCTCTTCTATTCGTCCGGTCGACGACTTCGCCATAAACCCGCAGCAGCCGTTGCCGTGGCTCGAAGAGCCGGTACCACGGCCACACTCGACACCCTGATCAAGTATTTCACGATCAACCAGATGCCGGTCGTTTCCTCGACCTACTGGAACATGGTGCACGGCTTTACACCGGCTGATGTCGAAAAAGACCTCGAAGGTCTTCAGACCATGCGCAATATCGGCCACAACATGGCTTGGCTCCTCAAATGCATCGAAGCCGGAAAGAAAGCAGGCATCGATATTCCCGCCTACGAATCCGGCAATATCACGAACTTCATTAAGTAAGACTCGCCTACTCTGCCCATGGCGTACGCAAAGTCGTGAGACCACGAAGCCCCCGGTTGGCGCGTAGCGCCTACCGGGGCTTTTTGCAACCACCGGGGAACACCGGCGTTTTCACGCGAATTCCCTTGACCTGGTCATACTGCCTACTCTACCATTATCGCTAAAATCCTCACCTTGTTCGCATCCGCTAATTTTGTTTGATTTATCTAACAAAATTATTTGACAACGCAAATTCGTTCTGTTAGATACGACTAACAGAAACGGAGAATCGATCCGTTCAAAGTCAAAGGTGAGAAAAATGAGCGAAAATACACAGCAACTTGATCTTTACAGTATGGAAACGGGCAAGACGGCTCTTGTCCGTTCAGTCAATGCCGACGAAATCATTCGCCAGCGTCTGTTCGACATGGGCGTGCTTCCGAATTGCGAAATCGTCAAAGAAAGATGTGCATTAGGCGGCGATCCAGTATGGGTTCGTCTCGGTTCCGTACAGATTGCGCTTCGCAAGAATGAAGCTCAGGCGGTTGTCGTTGAAATCGCGTCGTAGCTTTTAGGGCATTGTGTGGTTGAGTCATGCGCGAGGCAGATGGCCTCGGTTCCACGATGCCCAGCCTTCCGCGTCCGGTGCCTTCTCCCGCCGGGCGCGTGTGGGCAATTTTAGGTTGAGAAAATACCCAATAGCGTATAAACGCCACAAGTGTAGGCGTATGTATGCCTGACTAAAATAACAATCAAAACAAATAAGGAATGTACATGAAAAAACTTGCGTATGCTTCAATCTTTTCCGCCCTGATGCTCAGTCCTCTTTCTGCATTCGCCGGCGATACAACCGAACCCCTCGATCCAGGTACGATAGAACTCGCCCCATCGTTTACAATCGACAACCTTCACGACGGCAAACCCAATATCGGCAGTGAATTTGCCATTGCCGTCGGTGCCTTTGAAGGCTTCACCGTGACGGGTATTGTTGGTTTCAGTTCGAGTGACGGCCTTGCGGGCGGTGCCATTTCCGGCGGCGTCAACGCAACTTACGGCGCAGTCGATACCGATCATTTCGATTTCGATGTCATGCTGGATTTCGGTTATGACGATGGTTATTACGTCACGCCGAGTTTTGAGTTTAACTACGACCTCGAGCCGGATCTGGCACTTTGGGGACTCTATCTTCGTGCAGGGCTCCCCATTACGGGCGGCTACGATGAAGAAAAACTGGCAAACCTGGGCGAAGACGGCGACACGGCTGATGCGGCGGTTGCCGATGTCGGGCTTGAGCTGACGCTCGGCACTTACGTCACATTTGGAGAAATTTTCCAGGTTCTGATTGAAGGCGGTTTCACGGTCGAAAACCTGGCAGGCAAGCTCGGTGACACAGGCATTGTCGATCCATTCATTTCCATTGGGTTTAACACCCAGGTCAATGACAATTTTGAGCTGATTACGGAGTTTAAAGCCAATCTTCCAGCCCCCGATGAAGATGATTACAAATTCTCCGGTGCCCTCACGATTGGCGGCGCATTCGATGTCTTTACATCCTCTGACGTGCCCGAAGCCGACGCAGGTTCCGATGATTCCAAATCAAAATCCGAAGACGATGCCTAATCCGGCAGCTTAATCCAGGCGTCAGGTCGCCTGACGCCTTATAACAATATATTT
>JAZODZ010000357.1:0-7254 GCA_045597285.1 Myxococcota bacterium | reverse complement strand
AAAGACCAGAAAGAAAACGGTCACCAGACGGCATCAAACTGTACCTTTGCGGTTATCGAACCAGCAGATTTAACTCGACCTGCGGAACTTTAATGCTGAAAATCCCCCATCCGAAACAAAGAGGGATTCATTCCATCATTCATAATGCGTTATCCTACAAACATTGAAGCTTCGTCGTCTCACGACTTTGCGTATGCCATTCGGCGGAGGTGCATACTTTCGGCCTAAATGATTCATGTCTTGGCAAATTTTTTCCAACGTATGGAAAACTGTGTTATGATGTGCCGTGGTTTGGAACTCCTTGTAAAAGGCGGTTGCAGTTGATTTCCTTTTAGCAAGAAATCGGTTCTGAACAAACTAAAATGTCATATTTTGCAGGACAGCAGTGGTTTTCACCAAATTAAGAAGGAATTATATAATGAGTAAAAACGGCAAAATTTCTATCTCACACACCAACCAGAATGCTCAAATCGCCAATAATCGCTTTGCCGGATTGCGTTTTCTGACTGCAATTTCGATGATAGTATTGGCAGCTGGCTTGTCTGCTTGCAGCGATGATTCATCCACGTCGGGTCTTACCACGACATGCGGCAATGGTGAACTCGATGCCAACGAAATCTGCGATGGCAACAAATTTAAAGACGGTGTCAAGGTTTGTCCGGATGGGCTTATCCTCAAGGATGAAGCGGCATTCAAATGCACAGATACCTGTGGCATTGACATTTCGAAAGCTTGTGCTGCACCGAGCTGTGGAGATGGTGTGCTGACAGGTGGTGAAGTGTGTGACGGTGATCAGTTTCGGGACGGCGTAAAGGTTTGTCCGACTGGAATGGTTGAACTCGAAACGCCAGTCTGGGGATGTACAAAAAACTGCGTGTTAGACATTACGAATGCCTGTAAAGTACATGATAGCGGAAATCAGTGTCAGGAAAATAAGAAATGCGGCAATGGCGAACTCGATGAGGGGGAAACTTGTGATGGGAGCTCCTTTAAAGACGGCGTAAAGGTCTGCCCGTCCGGGATGGATGAACTCGAAACGCCGACTTGGGGCTGTACACAGACGTGCCAATTGGATATTACGAATGCCTGTAAACCGCATAATACCGATAATAAATGTGGCAATGGCGAACTCGATGAAGGTGAAGTCTGTGACGGTCTGTTATTTGCGGAAGGTGCCAAGACTTGTCCTTCCGGGTACAAGGTGGTGTCCGATAGGGATCTTTTCCGATGCCACGAATGTGCGTTAGATACGAAGTATGCGTGCATCCCGGATAGCAAAGATGATCCCCTATTATATATTTCTGAAATCAGAATAATATCGAATGAGTCAAGAAATGCATTGGCGCATTTATATATCGAAATTGGTAATCTTGGCGAGCCAACGGTGCTTGATGATTGTAAAGTTGTAGGCATAAAGCTGGATTCATCTGATAATACCAAAATTGATAATAAGTATGTGTTTGAACATCCTCTTGCAGGAGTCGTTGAGCTTTTAGAAACGACAATACCAAAGAGCGATTCAGCAGATGAGCCTGCCAGTAAAAATGTCGTTGGTGTTTGTTACGAACCGACTGACGGATGGATTCAAGGAAAATATGATGAAAATACGCTGTCCAGCACGGCTGAATGTTACGCTATTTATGATTCTTATTATGAATTAGTCGTCACAATATTTACAGATCTTTGGGATAACTGTATTAATAAATGCAATGGTGACAAGAATTGTATTAAAAGCTGCGACAGTTCGTATGGAAGTGGCGTAATAGCGAGTTACATGAATAAGTATGAATCGGAGAGATGGAATTGCATAGATGAAATTGAATATAAATCCAGTGATGAGGCTTGTCATACGTATATTCCATCCAGTAACAACAATCTTGTAATGTCGTTGAATAAACAAGACGTATATCACTCGGAAAAGCTCTGGGGAATTGGTGTCGTTTGTGGCGAAACGATGCATGACATGATCAAACTGGATAATTGGAATATGGACAGTGGATCGAGAATTTGCCCGATTCACGTCACAGGAGACAGCGTTTCCAAAGCACTGGGAGATGATCAGTTCTATATGCACAGTAGTGACGAGTCGTATGGTTATGCTTATTGTGGTCAGGCGAAAGTGAATTAATATAATTCGATAGTTTACGGATACAGGACAGAATTTGAGTGCCCCGGCAATATGCCGGGGCTATAAAACATTATGCACAAATACCCGCATACCTTTCTGAATTGAGTATTTGCATCATAAACTCATAAGGTGTAGTACCATTCATCACACATTCAAAGGTTGATGGGGAACAACCAGAAACTAAAGTCACACCTTTGTCATTCATGGTCACAGGCTGTTGTTTATGACGGCTCTGTACATTCCAGAAAACCAAATGGGGCAATGTATAGCCAGCTTCTGCAAAATTTCTTTGAGCATTCTTAAAATTTGTCATACTAACATTTTCAGTACATATATCAAACTCCATATCACTGATAATATAAATGGTTTCTGGTAATTCATGCTGAGGAACGTGGTGTTTGATTGCTGCATTCAATATAAGCCTGAAAACTGCTGCAATATTGGTATTTGCACATTCATTGTAGCTCATTGCATCCAAAACTTTATCAACAATATTGTTGCCTTTGATTTTGACAAGTCTGGGATTTTCAGAGAATGTAATGAAATGATCTTTGAAAGCTCCCTGGTTTCTTTCTGCAAAGTAGATTCCAAGTGACAAAGCTACATGTGCTGGCAAAGGATCACCTCCGCAGTACATAGATCCAGAACCATCAATGACCACAAGTGCATTCTTGCCCTGAGTAAAATCTTTTTGGGCATTCCAGGTCACATCAAGTGCTTTTTGTTCTGATTCACTTAATGTCCATGTCCCGTTTACGATAGGTTTGATAATCTCATAGGGATAGAGAGCTCCTGTATTGAGTTTGGCAGTACTATTTGCAACACTATCCAGATAGGCAGCATATCTGTCATTGTCATTTTTGAGAAATGCTTTTCTATACTTGAACATTGCTTTGGATGGTTGTTTGCTGTAATCAAATGTATAGTTGCCAGCTCTCATATAGTTTTCAAGAAGATTCAGTGCAGCTCTGAGCCTGGTTAGCATTTTCCTATACTGGGATGGCTTCATGTTGAGATGCTCTGCAATCATCTTGGCATAATGAATCGTCCATGCAGACGAGGCATTGATAGACGGCATCCATTTGGCCAGCAGGGAGATGCCTGTATTTTCAGATGTACAGTAACTGAGCATTTTCTGGAGCTCATTTCCTTCCATGCTATGGTCAGGACGTGTGCCAGCCAGTTCCTGAGGATGTCCCAGTCTTTCTTCAAATTCATCCAGATGCTGAATGTCTTCATTAAGCCTTGATTTTATATAATCAACCACAGCTTGTTTGCATGGTGTCTGTAGCAGGTGTATCATATCATCAAACCTGCCATACTCAGGAATGTTTTTTAGATTGTGGATAACAGCTTCTGGATGCATGACGGCAAGCCATGACAGGATGATCCTAAATACTTTTCTTTCTCCCAGACCACCTCTGATATCTCTGCCGTAAAATAGGATTTTCATTGCAATATCCCTGTCCTCTGCCCATGCACGCACGAATCTGGTCAAAATATTTTCAAAATTTGCTGACCTCAATGCTCCAATGGTACCAAACAAATCCAAACACGCACTACCTGAAGTTCTGTAAGTCAGAGCTCCATTTTCAGTCCTTGTCAGATTGGCTTCTTCCTGGACGGCATTGAGCAATTTATTGAGCATTTTGTGGTTGTTTTCTCTTGCCATAATACATTTCCTTATATCGTTTGCAGAACAGTCTTTATCAAGACTGGATGAGAGTATAAATGACAAAACTTCAAAATTTTAAACAAGGCTCTGATTTTGCCGTGTTTCATGTGAGAAGACGGTATTTCAGTTATCATCTGGTATTTATTCCAGTTAAATGATCCCATGCGCTCTGTGTAGCATGACCTCATGATATGGTCTTAATAGAATGAGGGACGTTATGCCCGTTACTTGGCAGAGATTAGCTCATGTAACAATGCTCATGTAACAATTTATTCATTCTTCGGTGTTCGAAACACGCGGATGGAATCTATGGAATGTGATTATTCGAGCGTTAAATTATCGCTGAAGAGCCTTTAATGAGGGGAGAAACGACTTATGATGACCTAAGGACGATCTCTCGAATGCATGATACCTCCACTATCTTGCGCAACATATAGGTTGCATTAAAAACCTTTGTCATGGTTCCCTCTATGATTATAAGATAATAATTCTTCTTTGGAATGAACAGACAAGGCTCTATAAACTATCGAGCGTTAAAATATCGCTGGAGAGCCTTTAATGGGGGAAAACGACTTATGATGACCTAAGGACGATCTCTCGAATGCATGATACCTCCACTATCTTGCGCAACATATAGGTTGCAGTAAAAACCTTTGTCAAGGTTCCCTCTATGATTATAAGACAATAATTCTTCTTTGGAATGAACAGGGATATTACGATGTTTTATCATCATTATATCCCTCTCCTTGTGGTTGGGCCGGTGGTGAACTGGACACTCTGTGTGTCTTCTACTCGCTCCTATTCGATTGTCAACGCGAGCAAACACTCTCTTGCACCAGCTGCATACGGTGACAAGTGCCTGCAAAATAACCTTAAAATAGATATTGGTATTGTCAGAACCAGTATCTCGTATCTATATTGGTGTTTTCGTTCCGTGATATGCTTGTATTATAAACTCTCTCAGATGAAAGTCATCCCGTTTGGAGTGAAAAGAAATAATTAATTATCATGTTCAAACCGTCGTGCTTTCAAAGCACTTTCGTTCCGTGATATGCCTGTATTATAAACTCTCTCAGTTGAAAGTCATCCCGTTTGGAGTGAAAAGATACTCTGATGTCATCGTGAATAATGATGCAACATATATTGCAAGTACGACACAATGATTGGGTGATAAATTACGCATGAAATATCTCCTCATTGTTATGGATGGACATATTTCGCGAGAGTTTCTGATTATTCAGGCACTCGCGGGGAATTTTTGCGATATCTACAATATCTTTTGGAATCCGCTTCGGGATTGTTCTAAAATGAATAATATTCCAAATGATATGATGATAATCGCGGTGTGAGCGAATGTATATCGCTCATTTATGTATAAGTTTAGGAGTTAGTTGCCATGTTCGATGAACGCGATAGGAAGAACATGGCAGGAATTGCTAATTCAGGCTAAAACACTTGTCCTGGATGACTCGATCGGTGCCGTAATTATCGACAAACCACTGTGCATTCTCGGTATGGACCGGAATAATGTGCTTTGGATTGACTTTTTCGATTAATTGACGAATGGTTTGTGGATCGGCATGGCCGCTCGTATGAATGTCTTTAACATCCATGCCTTCGGACTGGACGAATTCGAGCAAATCGCGGAGCTTTTGTCCACTCTTGTCGTCTTTGGTTTTGTACCCGTCCCACATCGAATAGATCAAAAGGCCGTTTTCGAAGGCTTTTTCCTTATTTGTTCTCGACTTGATTTCGTTGGCCATGCTCTTTACCCAGCCAAGCATACTGCTACGAATCATCGCGGCGAATGACTTTTTGGCTAAGGCCTTTCTTCCTATCTTATGTCTGGGATATTGTGCGAGAAAATCATGCTCGCCGTCGATATAAGTGTTGACAATAAATAGCTTTAAGAATTTCGAATCGAAAGTCTCTGGATTGGGGATGCTGTCTTTTGCTCTGAGTGCAATTTGTGCGGTATAGGTATCGTATGCAAATATGCGCTTGTTGTGTATCGTCGCTTTGAACATCGATACCATTCGACTGATATTGGTTGCGGGTGCGACGATAAACACCGGGCCGCTGTGAGTGTGAATCTCGGCTTCGGCGCGTTTTTCGATGTCGTCTTCGGTGACGACCTCGGTGTCTTCCCGCGTCAGCGTCGTGCCTTCGGTGATCATGGCATCGACTTCGCTCGGCAGCTGGGCGAGCAGTTTGCTGTAATCCATGCGCCCATGAGAACGGTAATCGCCAGTGTATAACAGTTTTTGCCCGTCGCCTTCGATGAAAAGCATATACGAATCAAATGCCGAATGATCGCACAAATACGGCGTGATGCGTATATCGCCAATCTCAAAAGATTTGCCGGATTCCAAATAATGCGACACTTCACGGATTGGTCTGCCCCAATAACTCTGAGATAAGGCATAAATATCATACGCCGATTTTCCCATATACACGGGAATTTCTGGCAGTGCGCATACCAGAAGCCCCGCATGATCCGGATGGTTATGCGAAACCAGTATCGCATCATATCCCGGATCGCCGTTAAACAAACCCGGAATATCTAACGGATGCGGCGAGTCCTCGTCCAGTTCCATGCCCGCATCCAGGATGAGTTTTGTTTTTTCGGTTGCGATTTCGATTACTGAGCCGCCGATTTGATTCTGTCCACGATGAATGGTGAGGTGCATGAGAGACTCCTTGTATTGAAAAAAATAAAGCACTCTGAAAGAGTGCTAGGTTTTGCCCGGGGAGCGCGTAGCGCGTCGTCCGGGAGGATTGGTTTAGTATCCAGAAGGGGAGAATGAATATGAAAAATTAGGTTTTACATTCATAAATGTTTGTGATCAATGGAATAGGATAATTCCCTTCTCTTGGAGCATATGTATCACATACATAACAACACGGTGTTATGTCCAGCTTTTTCATCAACTCTGCTAATTTTGGAGAAGCATTGTATTCTTTAATCTGGTCAGCATCTTTAAAAACAAGAGGATGGATTTTAATTGTTGGATTGATAGTTGTATTAAATATGCCTTTAATTTCAGAGAGAAATTTTTCTTCTGCCCTGCCAGAAAGAATTTTTCTATAAGTGTAGATTTCAAGTACACAACGCAACATTGTTTCTGTACTGAGCGTATTTTTTAGTTCAAATAGATGAACTGTGTTAGTGTTTTGGTTATACGAAATCAGATCAATCTTTCCTGCATCATCATTCTGGCTTTCTTTCAATGGTACTTGTTTATCAAATACAAATCCCACAGAATCATTGAACCAAGCATTTTTATCTTTTAAATGATTTAAATGATTTTGGACTAATTCTGTTGCCATATTTTCTTCAATTCTTGGTGAATCTGCTGATGGTTCACGTCCACGTGCACGTGCAAGTAAACCATCATACTTAATGTAAGTATCATGTTCTCTAAGAATGGGGAGAATGGCATCAAACATC
>JAZODZ010000356.1:0-1717 GCA_045597285.1 Myxococcota bacterium | reverse complement strand
AAAGGGCAGATTATTCACGTGTTACTCACCCGTGCGCCGCTTTACTCAGGGCCGAAGCCCCTTTCACGCTCGACTTGCATGTGTTAGGCCTGCCGCCAGCGTTCGTTCTGAGCCAGGATCAAACTCTCCAGTTTGATCTCTATATGCAAGACGTGCTTTCGCACGTCTGTGTCTTTCTTTTTGTTTTGATGCTTCGCATCATCGAGGTATCTGCTCCGCAGACCCTCTTATATTAGGCTCGCACTTCTGCTTCTTTTCTCTCTCATCTTCGGTTTTCATCTTTTTCGAGAGTTCTTTTCAGAACCCGTCGAACGAGGCGGCCTTATACGAGTTTTTTTGGTCGCCGTCAAATTCTTTTTTTAATTTTTTTGGCCTTGTTTTGCCACGCGATTCCGCCCATTCCACCGGCAGCGAGAAGCGCAACTATCACAAGCATAAGATTTCCACCGGACGCATCGCGCAACGGATTTGCCGTGCAGGCATCATCGTCATTTTTCGTGCCGTCCAGCGGCTTAGGTTTTTCGACGGGTGCAATATCGGCATACGCCATTGATGCAGAAAATCCAAATGCCACCATCGTCGCAAAAATTATCGTCAATATTCGTCTCATATTACCTCTTGAAACAAACCAACTTCTGATTATACATAAAAGTTTTCGAAACCGCGATTTATTTTCCAAGTCAGAACCGATACTCGAAAAATGCCTCGCGAAATCATCGTCGATTTGAGAAGTACGCTACCCACTGTTCAAGCACCTCTACGGGCTCAGGCGGTTTGCGAGAACGTGGTGACGGCGCAACCCCGCACTTATGTTTTCGCGTAGCGAAAATTTTTAAAATCTTTGTCGAAAAGAGATTGATCTTTTTATTTTTTTTTATGATGCGATAAATTTATGACAATTACACGTTATAAATCTGTTTTTGTCCCTTCATACTTTTTTGCATAAAAGGAGAAATGATTATGTCATCTTCGGGCATGACTATTCTGTTCACGTGCAAACTGAAAAACATGAAACGGGAAGATGCCGAGGCAAAAGTCGTGGCTTTGGGCGGTAAAGTCGCTTCCAGAGTCACCAAGAGTCTCTCCATCCTCGTCGCCACATCCAACACAAGCGCCAAATGGAAAAAGGCAGAGGAACTTAACAGCAAGGGCACCAATATACAACTCTGGACAGAGGAACAGTTCATGGCGGAGCTGGGAAAAGTAGATGAAGTATCCCCCCCAGCGAGAATAGCATCGCAGAAGAATCCAAAAAGCCTAGATTCTCGACAATTATGACAATGACCAACAAGTGATGGCACCAAAAGTGTGTTTATTTGCTGATTATCGTTTTTTTGTTGACAATTCATCGTCATGTTTATAGTAATTGTCGTGTTTTTAAACATGACGAGGCTTGATATGTCAATCATTAAACAAACAGATAAGAAAACGGGAATCACATACGCATACGAAACGACCTATCATTGGGATAAGGAGAAAAAGCAGTCTCGTGCAGTCAGAAAATGCATCGGGAAGGTTGAGCCGCAATCAGGGGAAATTGTGCCTACACGTGGACGTGGCAAGAAGGGAGAATCGCTTCATTCCAAAACTCATGTTACTAAACCAGGTCAAAAGTCTTTTAGTGGCAAGAAGCATCTTTATTTTGGGGCCACGTATTTGCTTGAGTCATTTGCAAATGAAATCGGTTTGACACATGACTTACAGATATGTTTTCCTG
>JAZODZ010000355.1:0-5026 GCA_045597285.1 Myxococcota bacterium | reverse complement strand
GATCCGCCAATGATTTCGCCATTTTGACATTCGGATATTGCTCACAAACCTCAGCAGTTGTCACTTCAGTAATATACTGCAGTATCTCGGCAAGACTAGATTTTCCAATGATATCCGCAATATCGAGGTTCAAGACATTATATCGGTTCAAATGCTCGCAATACGTCTCGTCCTTCGCGATTTCGAGGTCGTCGAACAAAGGTGCTGAATCACAACCCCAACTGTAATAGGCGCAGAGCATCTGCGCGGCATACGACTTGCCAAACCGCCGTGGCCGACTGATGCAACTCAGCTTGTTCGGTTGCCCAATCGATCGGTTTACCACACCGATAATCCCTGATTTATCAACATATTTTCCATTCCGCTTGACGCGGAACGCCTCGTTGCCCGGATTGATGTAGATGCCCATGATGTCCTCCGTCAAATTCTCTCCCATCCCCCACCATAGCTCGCTCGATTGTAAATGGCGAGGATTATTTATGAGGCGCTGGCCCGAGTTGCTGCGCCTAGCGAAGGATACCGTTTGTGCACGCATTTATGGCATTCGCGACATTACATTGTGTGCCATTCACGGTTGCGCTTGGGCAGCATTTTGTGTATTTATGGCAGATTTGGAATTTGATTCCAAATCTGCCATAAAATACTTGGAGCAACGATATGACTTATATTAAACGTGCAATCGAGAACCACATTGCCAGTATGTTTAACCAATACAAAGCTATTTTGGTAACAGGAGCAAGGCAGGTCGGCAAATCGACGATGATTAGACAGGCCTTTCCGGATCTTGAATATGTGTCACTTGACGATCCGTGGCTGGAGGAACAGGCACGAGATCAGACAGCGATGTTTATGATGATGCACCCGGCTCCCCTTGTTTTGGATGAAATACAGCGAGTTCCCGGATTGTTTCGATATATCAAGATGGCGTGTGATAAATCGAATGATTACGGTTTATATTGTTTATCGGGCTCACAGGCATTTCATCTGATGAAGGGTATTTCCGAATCGCTAAGTGGCAGAGTAGCCGTTCTTGAACTCGGTGGCCTGTCCATGCGCGAAATTTATGCAGATGAATACACCATGCCTTTTATACCGACAATGGATTATATTTGTGAACGCAAAAAGACCCATTTTTCCGAGCAGAGAAAGCGTACTGTCTGGCAGATGATTCATCAAGGTAGTTATCCTGAATTGCAAAATACAATCAAAGACTGGAACGGGTTTTACGGCAACTATCTTAAAACTTATCTTGAGCGTGATTTGAGAGAATTGAGTGCTGTTCAGGATTTAAATGTGTTCAGACGCTTTATGGTTGCTGTTGCGGCAAGAACTGGCGAAGTGTTGAATTATTCTAATATTGCAGATGAAATCGGACGCGATGTTAAAACCATTAAAAACTGGATATCTATTTTGGAAGCATCCGGTATTGTATATCTCCTGGAACCATACGCCTCGAACGTCTTGAAACGCGCCATTAAGGCTCCCAAATTATATATGCGCGACACTGGACTCGCTTGTTACCTTACTCGATGGCTTAACGCGGAAACACTCGAAATGGGGGCATTCCGAGGCCATATTTTTGAAACGTTTGTCATTTCTGAAATACTAAAATCGTATGCGAATGCCGGTATGGATTATCGATATTATGTTTCATATTATCGTGGACGTGATAAAACGACAGACAAAGAAACAGAGCGGACTTCCGAATCAGAAATCGATTTAATCCTGGAAGAAAACGGCATACTCCACCCCATAGAAATCAAAGCATCGTCGCAGGTGACAGCTTCAGAGACTTCGGCATTTCGGGTTTTGGATAAGATTCCGGATAAACAACGCGGTATGGGATGCGTGATTTGTATGTGCCCGGAACCAGGAATGCTTCGCAATAATATATTGCAAATTCCGATTTGGTATATATAAATTATAATCGTCATTATTCACCCCACTTTGCCGCACTCGATATCCATTTCTCCAGCGTGCGAGCAAGGATGGCTCTGCCTATATTCGGAGATGACACAAGATTGGGGCTGTAACGCGATAGCTACACTTGCGAGAATAAATATCTTGACTCGCGGACTTGCACTCTGGCAACCATAGCGATGCCTATTTGCTATTGGTCTGCGGCTATTGCAAATCGCACCGCGCGGCGGCACAATTCGCACGACAAAACTGCCGAACCCCCACATAAATACTAGACTTTTTGCGTCAGCAAAATTTTTTGATTTTTTCGTCAAAAAGAGATTGATTTTTTTTTTTTTTTTTAGAATGGAGTGTTTGCATTATGAATACATAATCCATAATGCTCATTTAACATGATGTCCTTTGAGGAGAATAAAATGCGCGAGCCCGGTTTTGTGCTTTCTGCTATTTTGGCTATAGCTTCTGTCATGTCTGTGGGGTGTAATGACGATAACAGCACGACAAGCTGTGAAGAGAGTGCTTTGCGATGTTACGGAAACAATCTGGAAATCTGTCATTCGAACAAATATGAATTGAAGGAAGCTTGCACTAACGGCTGTGAATCAAACGCATGCAAAGCCGGCGAAACATGTATAGAGAACGCTTTGCGATGTTACGGAAACAATCTGGAAATCTGTCATTCAAACAAATATGAATTGAAGGAAGCTTGCACTAACGGCTGTGAATCAAATGCTTGCAAAACCGACGAAACATGTATAGAGAACGCTTTGCGATGTAATGGCAACAACCTGGAAATCTGTCATTCAAACAAATATGAATTGAAGGAAGCCTGCACCAACGGCTGTGAATCAAATGCTTGTAAGGTATCAACTTGCGAAGAAAATGCCTTGCGATGTAACGGCAAAAAACTTGAAATCTGTCATTCGAACAAATATGAACTAAAGGAAAACTGCGTCAACGGTTGTACAAATGAAGCTTGTTCCAAATACAAACAATGTAAGAAAACCAGCGATTGTGACACAACTTATATTGAGTTTACGAATTTGGTTGGAGAAAATCAACTCATTTACAATGAACACTGCATTGGCGGCCAATGTATCAAGACATGTTTGATTGGTGCCGATATCAAAAAAGACTGTACGGGCGAAGGTGAGGTATGTGCATTGTCTGGTCTATTACACGTTATAGGCGTAGGGGTTTGTACCGTACCACGACACTGCAGTTCGGCAGCAGATTGTGATGTATTTGCAAAGGAATCGTGCATTGAAGGATTCTGTGCAGTGAGTGAAGGTGCGTGTGATGATACAGGAGATGGTGCAGGCGTCAATCCTGTCGACTTTGGGGTCGACTGCAGAAGCATGGAAGCCTGTATGAACGGTGGAGATGTTTTTATGCCTAGCCTAAAAGAATATCCAGCAGATTGGAATGAGGATATTTGGAATTCAGATTGGGAGAGGCTGTGCAAAAAATATTTTGATTATGTTACAGTTGATTGGTGGGAAGACTATTGCGACTCAATTTATGATTCTGACAAAGAATTACAAAAAGCCCTCCCTGAAGGATGCGTTTACCATTAATATAAACTGATATAACATCTATTATCACGGGCCATACCCATGGTAGGCGCGTGACACGCGCCCGCCACCAACGCCACCGCCATCCCCTAAAACCCGCGTTGCTTCAAATCGGCAACGAGCTGGACATAGAATTCCCGCACATCAAATCCCGGAATGTTTTCCCTGTTCAAATCGATCATATCGCCATGCGAGATACCGCGTCTGCCGTTTACGGTCAGAAACTGAGTCCGCTCTCCCCACTGCCAGGATTCTGAACCGACCAGGCCGTCATTTGGTCCATCAAATGCTTTGACGAGATCATACGAAAAATTGAGTGGAAAGCGCCCACCATTCTTGGAATTCATCTTCGATCCGACGGATTGATAATAAATATTCGGATCATCTTTGATATCTTCATTAAATTTTTCACATTTCTCGGCAGTTAAATCTGAAATGGCCGCAATGAAATCCGGCTTGTCATCGCCCATTGTTAAAGCCGCAGAATTATATATTTCCGCCAATTCATTGACCTGTTCTTTTGTAAACTCTTTCAACAGATAATCGACAAATCTGCTTCCCCTGTGAGGCGTGTTGATGGTTGTCAGAGAGGCGATATACTTTGCCACACCTTGAGTTGCGATGGCTGCACGCGAATCGAGACCTCCCTTGGAGTGGGCAATGATATTAATCTTTTCACATCCCGTTTTTTCTATAATTTCCTGAATGCGTTTGGCAAGCCTCTCAGCACTGGCCATGATAGAAGAAGAACTGTCCTGATCGCCGTAGAATATTTGTGCACCGTTCTGTATAAGTTCATCGGGAACGCGTCCCCAATAGTTCAACAGCCGAGAATCCCTAAAAAACACCCCGTGAACCATCAATATTGGATATTTCGTCTTGCAAATCTGCTGATCTTTTCTTTCTTTATTGATCTGAATCTTTTCTCGCTCAAACCGAATCTCGTTCAATGCCGTAAATAATAATATAAACAGCATCACGAGGTGTGCGACAGGAATCATACCACAGGCCAATCCCCAGCCTCGCAAATTGACACCAATCTGCTGGGATGTCGCATAAACAATAATAATACCTTTCCAAAATATATAAAGCTCAATAAAATATATAACACCCGTGACAATTCCCCAAAACCAGGGCGATTCAATCAGATTCCCCGCAAAAGGATATAATCCAAAATATCCGGGCACAACACAGGCAATGGCAATCGCTGTCGATATCAAAAAGATTATCAACAGACGACAGCCTTTTTCGCATTTGTTTAACCGACTCTCTGTCGTTCGGAGGCAATTCTTGCCAAAAGCTAATATATCAATTCCTTTTTTTAGAAGTTTAACCTTCCGTTGCAACATCTTATCTGATTTTACAATTTCATCTGCCATATTATTTATCCTATAATTTTTTCCCCCTCAAGAGGACAGAAAGACTTGCTATTGTTGTCGCCATAATGAATGACAATCCCCCTCTCCAATGGCTCTGAGGAAGGAACATTTTGTATAATGTCATCATGCTTTTGCGTTGATCCCCTACGGGGA
>JAZODZ010000354.1:0-3193 GCA_045597285.1 Myxococcota bacterium | reverse complement strand
ATTCAGGCGATGGTTTTACCATCGCCTGAATCTGAGCAAAAAAACGTGGCCCTCTCACGCAATGCCCCCATATCGCTCGCCATATCGCGATCAAAACGCACGCTCCGCTGATATCGACGTCGAAATGGGCATCGACATCCCACAGCTGACGACCGAACGCCTATACAAGTTCTGGAAAATTTTTGCTTGATGTGATTCTGGCTGTAAGATACAATTCGTGACGCGTTATAGCTGTTTGATGGCAGAATAAAAATTGAAATTAGGGATGATACTATATGAAACACATGGAGTGCTGTAATATAAGGGTGTATCGTACGGGTTTGACGTTTTTGGCGCGTTTCATCACCATTTTCTTGGTCTTGTTTGTGGCACTTCCGGCGAGCGCCAAGAATGAGGATGGATGCGGTACCATTGCGCAATCTTCTGAATGGATCAGTGACATGCAGGAATTCGTGAACGCAGTGGATAATGGCGAGTTGAAGCATGCACAGACGTTAAGTAAGAAGTTATCTAAAGTATGTGCGGATAGCCCTGCTCTCAATTATGTACAGGGAAAAATGTATGAAAAATTAGATGATAGAATTAATGCACTTTTCTATTATCAAAAAGCGAGTGAAAATACATATCTATATGCTGTTGATCCGAAAACTGCACAAAAGATATGGTTTGCCCGATATGAATTTGAACATCCAGAGCGTACCCAGGATGCAGTAAAATCA
Organism: Myxococcota bacterium; assembly: GCA_045597285.1. Classification (GTDB taxonomy): domain Bacteria; phylum Myxococcota_A; class Bradymonadia; order UBA4248; family UBA4248; genus UBA4248. The sequence goes on along the minus strand of JAZODZ010000354.1, from coordinate 2,474 downwards.
AGCAGTGAAAAAATATCTGCAAATGAAATTGAGAATGAACGATTGTCGAAACAATTGCAAGCCCTCGCGCCATATAAGGATGAGTATTTGGAGTCTATTAAGAATCTATTGTGGACTGGTACCGGTCTAGGTGTGAGCGGTCTTGTGTTCATCGGGACAGGTGCGGCACTCGTCGCGATGTACCCTGCTTGCACGATCGAGCAAGATGATGAAGGGTTAAAACCGTATAGAGCACATGAAAAAGCGCTCCACTCTGTTGGATGGGCCTTTGTCGGCATTGGGTCGGGACTTTTCATGACTGGGACAATCCTTGCAGGTGTTTATGGTTATAAATATACGCATTTTAAAGTAGATAACACCGATATATCTTTTGATATTTCTCCGACGAGTCTTTCTTTTGAAATGACATTTTAAGGAGAGAACACCATGAAAAAGAAAACTCTTATTCTTGTGTTGTTGAGCACAATAGGTTTATGTGGGTGTGAAAAAGAGTATTATATTAACGATGGATGCGAAGTAGATAGAACATATTGTATAGATAAAGACAACGATAATGCGGTTTATAAATGTGTAAATGCAGAATCAGAAGGTTTAGCTCCGGAAGAGTTTGCTGATCCGGAATTTGATAAAAAGAAGGCATCGGACAAGGAAACAAAGACATTTTGGAAAAGAATACCGTGTTACTCCCAGTGTACTACTGATAATAGCGGCATCGGCAGTTGTTTTTGCTCCGATAAATGTATGAATGGTTGTAACGACGACGGTTCGTGTAAGGGATGTATTCATGGTTTGAACGACGACGGAACGTGTAAATGTCCAGATGGATGTGACAAATGTGATTTAAACGGCAACTCCTGTTGCGATGAAAAGTGCGAACACGGTTGTGAGCCGGATGGGACGTGTTCATGTCCCGAGTGTGAGGCTGACGAATACTGCGAGAAGGGCAGATGTGTATTTTGGGATAGAAACAACAACCATTTGCACGATAAATATGAAAACGCGCTCAAGCAAGGGATGGATTGTCGGAAATATACGGACTGCGACAGCTCAGAAGGGGCAGAAGATGGATTCTGCGATAGTTATTTAGGGTATAAATGCTCGACCCGGTGCACAGATAATTCGCAGTGCGTCGATGACAAAGATTATCATTATATTTGCCGCCCCGATGGGCGATGTGCGCCCGATGTCTTCGTGACTGTATGGGATATTCCTGAGGATAATAAGTTTTTGCGCATACCTACGCGTCATGCTGAAGCCTGCAATTTTACGGTCGAGTGGGGGGATGGTGAGAAATCTGAGGATTGCGTTAAAAATGGCAGTTTATTGGGATGCAATAGTTTAGGCGAACAAACAGTGATCAATGATGGTTATTTGCTCCATGAATATAAAAATAAAGGTGAATATACTGTAAACATCACAGGACGATACGATGGATTTGGGTGGGAAAATGAATTTAAGGCTGTAGGGCTGGATTTTTACTATCTGTATAATAAAGGCGGTGTTTGCAACTCGGAGCCCTGCGACAGCTCACCGTTTAAGCTCATTGACATCAAGGCTTTTGGGCCAGTCGGGTTAGAAAAGCTTACATTCGTAGCATCAAAACTTAGTAAAATATCAGCCGTCGATATTCCCGATGCATCTAAAATGCATGATTTGAGTTATGCTTTTTATTGGAATTCCAGTGATAGTGATAGTAAATCTGTTTTTAATTCTCCCATAGAACACTGGGATGTGTCGTATGTCACGCGTATGCATGGAATGTTTCAGAATGCCGAAATCTTTAATCAACCACTCGAGCGGTGGGATACATCCAATGTCACCGATATGGGCTGGATGTTTATGATTGCTACTCAATTCGATCAATCCCTTGGAGATTGGAAAACTGGGAATGTTACGGATATGAACCGTATGTTTGCAGGAGCTCAGGTCTTTAATCAGCCGCTTAACCATTGGGATACCTCCAATGTCACCGACATGAGTTATATGTTTTCAGGCGCTAATTTGTTTGACCAGGAGTTGAGCAATTGGAAGCTGAATGTGAATGTCAATCCTGAGATGATGTTCGAAGGATCAAGTCTCTCCAAAGAGAATTATTGCAAGACATTGAATAAATGGCAGGAAACAAATAATAATCTTAAAGGACTTGGTCTGGATTACGAGTGCTCAGAGGAGCCGTGAGAGGCGATCCTCGTGATCACTCTGGCTCCTTGCTAATACTGCATGCTCCGATGTGTTTTCGCCTACGCGTTCGATTGTGCTTTGCACCCCGCACGCTTTTCGCCCGACGCCCCCCTCCGTGGGGCCTAAGGAAGGGACATTTTGTATTATTGTAGGTATTTTGGGGGAATCCCCTACGGGGATGGTTATGGTTGAATGACCTGATCCCCCGGTAGGCGCTTACGCGCCAACCGGGGGCTACTAAACGTGAAGCCCTAACGGGCTTCTATGATTTGCACCATTGATAGCATTTGTCC
>JAZODZ010000353.1:0-3137 GCA_045597285.1 Myxococcota bacterium | reverse complement strand
ATAAGGAATTGCACCGATGTGGTCTTCGTGGGCATGCGTGATGAGCAAAGCCGTCGGCGGATTGTTTTCGAGCAGCGAAAAATCCGGCGTAATCAAATCTACTCCCAGATCGTCATCTGCCGGAAACATGACGCCGCAATCGATGAGCAAATGCGTCGTGTCGTTTTCGAGAAGCAGGCAGTTCATGCCAAACATGCCTGTGCCGCCTATCGAGACGACTCTGATAAATGGTGTTTCTGTCATTATAATTTCCTGGTTTATATGAAATATATATATTTATATATTTCATATACGATGTCATGACGGGGTTTCTTCTTTTTTCTCTTCTTTCTTAACAAAAACCTTCGATATGCGAAGCCTTTCCATCCCCGTCACTTCGAATGTAAGCCCGTTAAATTCGACGCAATCGCGAAGTTTTGCGACACGCCCAAGTTTTTCCATAATAAATCCAGACACGGTATCGCTTTCGGCCTCGATTTCCTTCACTTCGAGCGTTTCCGTCAATTCGAGCAGCAACGTCTCGCCACGGACGATCCATCCGCCGTCGACGGGTTCGATATCGTTCTGTTGGACCGGATCAAATTCATCGGCAATATTTCCGACGAGCCGTTCCAGCGTGTCTTCAATCGTCAATATGCCGGACGTGCCGCCGTATTCATCGACGACGATCGCAAGGTGCGAGCGCTTTTCCTGCATTTTTTCGAGTACGTGGCCGATGTTTGCCGTTTCCGGGATATAAACCGTCTCGCGCATCAGGCTTTCGAGCGACGCGTTCTTGCCGGAATGCTGCGCGGCAACGACATCCTTGATGTGGACGAATCCCACGATGTCATCGACATCCGTCTTAAAAACCGGGTATCGCGAATGCCCTTTTTCCAAAGCCGCATGGAGGAATTCGTCGAGCGACGCCGATATGGAAATCGCATCGATCATTCCGCGTGGCACCATGATTTCCTTCGCATTCAATTCGGAAAAATGGAAGACGTTTTCCAAAAGCGTCCCCTGTTCCTTCGTGATCGTGCCGTCATCCGAGGAATGCTGTGCAATGTTGCGGAGTTCTTCCGCCGAAACGCCCGAGGAATGGTCGCCCGGAACCGGCTGGACATGAATAATCTTTAATATCAGGTTGCTCGCCGCCACCAACAGGTACATCACGGGGCTGAAAATCGCATGGAATATGCGCATGGGCATGGCCACGAACATACTGACTTCGAGCGGTTTGGCAATGGCGAGGCTTTTGGGGGCCAGCTCGCCACAAACGATGTGCGCAAAAGAGGCGAGCGTGAACGCAATCACGTAGCTGATGGCGTGTTCGATATCCGGATCGAGAGGAATGCCAATCCAGTCGATGAGTTCGACAAAGTGCCGGTTGATAGCCGGTTCTGCCAATGCACCGATACCGAGGCTCGCGATGGTCACGCCGAGCTGCACCGCCGAAAGATACGAATCTATCTGATGGACTATTTTCAGGACGCGCCCAGCCGATTTATTGCCTTCATCTCTTAGAACTTCAAGCTGGGAAACCCTGACGCGTACAAGCGAAAACTCTGCTGCCACGAAAAAACCATTCATGAGCAACAGTAAAATAACCAGTAAAAACTCAATCATCTATGAAAACTCTAAAAAACAACCACCGCTTCCAAAAAAGCGCCGGGCTTTGTAGCATAAAATCCGTGCTCTGCCTAAAAAATCGCATTTTTTATCGAAAAAACTTGCAGACATTCCGCGTCATGACTAGTTACTCGTTACGGCATGAATTTTATTCATGGCCTTCACATTTATACGGACGTTTCAATGATTATTCCTGACTACCTGATTATTGATGAAATTCGACGGCGAAGAGAGCGAGCATGGCAGCCCGAAACCATCAAACTGCCGCTGCCGAGCTACGATGTGCCCAACGAAGACATGGAATATCCAAAGCGCTCCAATCCCGAGCCTCAAAAGCCCAATAATAACGGTGTCATCATCATCGATTTGAACAACAACAAGCGCATTATATGAAACCGCTCAAAATATTTTCCGGATCGTCGCATCCCGCGCTGGCGCATGACATCTGCCATAATCTAGGCCTCTCGCTATCGAAGTCGACCACGATTTCCTTTTCCAACGAGAACCTGATGGTTCGCATCGAAGAGGACGTGCGCGGCTGCGATACCTGCGTCATCCAGACAGCGGCGGCTCCGCTCCACACGCACATGATGGAGCTGTTTATCCTTTGCGATACGCTTCGTGCCTACGGTGCGCGTTCGGTGTGCGCGGTCATCCCGTATTTTCCGTACATTCGTTCGGACAAGCAGGACAAGCAGGGCGTGGCGATTATTGCGCGGCTTGCTGCCAACCTTCTCGAAACGTCCGGTGCCACGTCTGCGCTGCTTCTCGACCTGCATTCGCCGCAGGCGCAGGGCTTTTTCCGCATCCCGGCGCATGTCCTCACGGCTCGCAATGTCCTCGTCGATCACTTGAAAACGCTGGATCTGAACGATGCCGTCCTCGTCAGTCCCGATGCCGGCGAGGTCAAGGATCTCGAGCCCTTTACGGATTTGCTTTCGCTACCGATGGCGATTATCGACAAGCGCCGGTATGACGATACCGAAACGCCGCACCCCAACAATATCGTCGGCGATGTACGCGGAAAAACGGCCATTCTCATCGACGACGAAATCGCGTCTGCCGGAACGATTTGCAATTCGGCCAATTTCCTCATGCAGCACGGTGCCAAACGCGTCTGGGCGCTCTGCACGCACCCGGTTTTCTCGGGACATGCCATCGAAAAACTCAAGGCTGCACCGCTGGAACGCCTCATCGTGACCGATTCCATCCCCGTTTCGCCCGAAAAATTCATCGACAAACTGACCGTCCTCTCCATCGCGCCCGTCATCGCCGATGCCGTTCGCGCACAAATTTAATTTTTTTGAGGGGGCACGGCTATCGGCGTGCAAACGTCGCCTTCCTTATGCCCTCTCCGTTGGAGAGGGCAGGCGCTTCGCGCCGGGTGAGGCGACCGCACGCCGATACGCCGTGCTTTGTTCGCCTATGCGCGTTGCGCATACGGCGGACAAGAGACGTGCGGACCGCACGTCTCTATCCAGAATTTACGCTCGCCTATGCGCGTTGCGCATACGGCTGATTTGATC
>JAZODZ010000352.1:0-18519 GCA_045597285.1 Myxococcota bacterium | reverse complement strand
AATTGCTAATTGCTAATTGCTAATTCCCCCACTCTCAATCCCTAATTTATCTCCCTTCCTTGAATTATTTACTCTTTCGATATAACCTTTATAATTTTTGACCGCGAAATTGTCTTTTCGCCCTTTAAACAACCAATAATTCACATAAGACCAGGAGGTTCTATGGCCAAATTTAATCTGCGCACGACCGCCGGAAGCCTTGTACTTGGCGTTTTGCTGTTCGCTGCAGTTCCTACCGCCAATGCGTTCGCACAGGATATCCAGACTTGTCGCGCCGAAATCCAGCAGCTTCAGAATCGCGTTTCAAAACTTAGAGCTGAAGACGTGTCGAGATACAGCAACGAAATGGATCAGATTACCAGTTGGATCGATGAAGCCAACATCCTCATTGGGAAAGATGAGGCAAAGAAAGTCAAGCTGCTGTCCGTCAAGATTGGCGTCTACATTGATTTCGTTGCCGCATCGCTCGAACGCGACAAAGCCATGAGAGGCGCAACCGAGGCTGAAAGTAAGCTCAAGGCCATCAAAGCAGAATATGGCAAGCTGGAGGCTCAGGTTCAGCAACTCGTCGCGGAAGAAGAAGTTCTGCAGGAAAAACTCGCAAGCCTTAAAAAATAGTTCTGGAGCCCAATTATGAAACGAAACCATTTCTTTATGATCGCTTGTTGCACGGCTTTCGCGGCCTCTCTTTTCGCAGGCTGTGCGACCCCCGAAAAACCTGCAGAACTCGTCCAGCTCGAAACCTTTAGAAATAGCGAGGAAGCCGCGCAGATTAATGATGCCGCACCCGAGGCCTATAAAGTTTGCACTGACCTCACGAACAAATCCATCGACTCATGGCAGAACAACGAGCTTTCCGAAGCCAAATTGTATGCCGCTCTCGGACAGAGACAGTATGCCACAGCCCGCGCCCAGGCTTCTCTCAACGATTCCAAAAAACGTGAGGACGCCGCCAATGCCGAAATAAAACTCGTCGAAGCCAAAATCGAGACGCTCAAGGCAAAACAGGAAGGCCTGGAAAAATCCATCGACCTCATTAAAAAATCCATTGCCGACAACGACATGGCCAATGTCGAGAACAGAATCCAAATGGCCATGACCGAACGCGCCAAAGCTGAAGGCGTCGAGGCCTCCCTGACACAGAAAGAACTTTTCGGCAAAGCCGAAGCCAAGATCAAGGATGCACAGAATGCCAATGCCGCCGGAAAACGCGAAGAAGCATCCGCGGCAGCCGAAGAAGCGCGTGCACTCTTCATCGAAGCTTACGAAAGGGCAAAACCCGATTTCGATAAAAAACAGGATGCCGCCAAAGCCGCCGAAAAGCAGAAAGCACTCTTTAACGACGCCCAGGCCATCGTAGGTTCTTCCTACGTCGTCACCGACATCAAGAGCACTGTCATCATCGTCGCCGCGTCATTTGAGAAGAATAAATCCAGCATTCTTCCCGATAAACTGCCCATCTTCAATCAGATAGCCGCTCTGCTCGCCAAATATCCCAACTCCGATGTCACCATCGAAGGTCATGTCCAGAAATCGACTTCCAATTATTTCGAAGTCAGCCAGAGAAGATGCGATGCCGTCCGCGATTATCTCATCGGCCTCGGCGTCGACCGCGCCCGGATCATGACGACTGCCAAGGGAAAGGAAGAATTGCGCTATAACGAAAAGACAAAATCCAACCGTCCGCTCAACGACCGCGTCGAAATCAGCATCACGCTTCGTTAATCCATATTCTTAATCATTTTCGATACACGATGGCCGCGTCTTTTCTCAATTTTTTTGGAAAAACGCGGCCATCTTGTTACTGCCTATGCCCGCAAATATCATCATCGACGAATTATCTTTCAGATATTCATCACAGCCCGTATTTGCGAGTTTTTCTGCCCGTATCCCCACCAATACCATCATCGTCGGTGAAAACGGTTCCGGAAAAACGACCCTCTTAAAGCTCATCGCCGGAATCCTCATGCCAGAAGAAGGTTCCATCCGTCTCGATGATGCCGCCCATTACCATTCCGCGATTTTTTTCAATCACAGAATCTTATTTGACAGCATCACGATCAGGCAGCACATCGACTGGATTGCCCGGGCTTTTCATCTGTCAGCACACGCTTTCGACATCTCTGATTTTTTGGAAAAAACCTTCCTGGATCGAAAACCTTGCGAACTCTCCGAAGGCGAACGCCAATGGGCCGCCTTGATGCTGACCTGCCTCATGCCCGCCGATATCTACCTTCTTGACGAGCCAAACCGTGCGCTCGACGAAACGCACTTCCATCTACTCAACGAGTTCCTGCAATCACAAATCAAAGCCGGAATGTTTTTTGTCGTTTCAGCACACCATGCCCGGAATTATACCGACGCACTGACACCATTTCAGCTTCAACATACCGTTGTCTGAACTACTCCCAACTCCCCATGCTTGCCTTTATCGCTCTACATCTAACAGTCCTGAAAGAAAGGCGCTCGATGATCTGCGTCGGCGGATTTCTCTTGGTAATGCTGGGGTTGGCACTATCCTTTGCCGGATGGCTCGATGACGTGAGCAATACCATCTATTCCGGATGGTGCCTGTTGCTGATCTGGAATTACATCGGCATTTATTTGCTCGCAGCCAATGATCGGGGCCGATGTGACACTTTTTATGCCATAGGAAAAATCAGGCCGTGGTGCTTGTCCGAAATGATCGTCCACATCGGCTTTTCCTTTGTTTTTATCGCCCTGTGGAGTCTCATGCTGGCCACGTGGGATTTATCGATTGGGGCGTTACTGGTTCACGACACAGCCATGCTCGTTTTCTCTATCGTTTCCGCACAGGCCGTCTTCGTCAGCCTCCAGCCGAGGATTTTTTCACTGCCGGAATCGAGGAGAATGGCGCTCTATGCGGTCATTTCAGCCCCCTGGAACCTCACGGCATGGATTCTTGGATTGTTTGCATCCAAATCATTAATCTCGGGATCGTCCCCCTGGCCGTTCGTCATCGCCACCGCACTCCTCGGTGGCTTTCAATGCCTGCTTTCGTTCAAGGACGAAAGCAATGACCGATAAAATCAGGCCAATGATAAGCCAAAGCTCGTACAGGCGTTCCAGGGTAATACTTCGGACCAGAAGGCTCACGCCGCGGTTTGCCCTGTAATCGACGCCCCATATTCGTACAATGCCGCCACTGAAAACATCCGCATGGCCAGTCGGATAAAAGCCAGTTCCGTAGCCGTCCATTTCGATATCCGCAAATGCACTTCCGTATCTGACTTCGGCCAGATAATGAACCCGTTCTCCGAGGTTTTCTGCCCGTATGCCGATCAGTTCCGCCCGGCTGTCGGGACTTTGAAGGACGGCCAGCTCGATTTCTGTATTTGTTGGAAAAATGCACGGAACACACAACGTTGCCATGCCGCATATCGCCGCAATACGGCCTTTGTGCCAGTCCGACAGTCCGGCAAAGATCAAAGCAAATGCCGCATAATAGGCATACTTCATTGCGCCGTTTTCGGAACCGGCTGGCAATAATCCGGATATGACGCAGACCGCGATCCCCGCAAGCGCGATAACAGCCCCATCGCGTATGATATTCTTATCCTTGTGCATCAAGGATTTCCGATTTTCCGCACCACCCGGAGTTGCTGAGCGATTTCTTCTCTTTATCAATCCAATCCCGGCGACAACTACAAACCACAGGATTTGCGCTGTTGTCACAACCCATGCATTCGATGAGATCTCCGCATAACTGTGGCGCGAAACCTCCCCCGTCATTCCCGTGCCGTAGAGGGCGATGTTCTGGACGACGACCAACAGCAGACACACATACCCGGCGACACGGCTGTCCTTGCCTGTTTTCAGCCCATAAAGGCAAAGAAACGAACACAGCGAAAGCGTCTCGATGCCGTCCCATTGCCATAGCGCGCCCCAGTTGGGCGCATCGAATGCCCAGAATATCCCCGTGACGAGGCTAATTCCCGAAAGCCAGAGTCCCGTCTGGATTTTCCACGCTTCGGGCCGCGTTTCGCCCAAGACGATCGAGGTGGCGAGACAAAGGCTCCAGATTTTGGCACCCCATGACAAAACGATATGAAACGGGGACGTCCAGTGGTTAAAAAATACATCGACGCTTACCGTGGTCCGCAACAACACGAATAAGCAGAGATACACCAATACCGCACAAAAACTCGTTTTTTTTCGTTTCAGCGCAAAATACACGCATCCAGCGACGATAAAAGCTATCTCAATCCAGGCAATCATTCCGATTCACCACGGCCGTGATCACATCGCATCAGAATACGGCTCGCGATGAGTATGCCGTCGCGATACTGCCCTTCGGCCATTACTCTTCGCCCGGGTTCCAGGAACTCGCCTTTGGGCGCTTCAATTCTGACGCACTTTCCCGATTCACACAACGACAGATGACCGTCTTTTACGGCGATTGTGCCATCGAGACGGCAAAAAATATCCCCGTTCGGCTGGAACGAGGATACTGGAATCGAATACGGCGTGCTGTTTCTGCCCATATAGACCATCAGGCCAATCAGGATGAAAGCCATGATCAGTGAAAGCAGAAAAGCATATTGATTGTGACCACTTGCTTCAGTTGAAGTCATAGCTCAGATGAAGGAAACTCCGAATAACCCGGAACATGCTGCAAAAGCGGGCGAATTGCCCGCTTTTCGCTAGTTCAACCACTTGTTCGCATTGAAATCGTATTTCAGCGTGTAGGACTGACCGGCATTCACCTTGAGTTTTCTCGGCGTAGATTTTATACCGCCCTTGGAAGGACAGGTAAGCTGAATCGTATGGGTTCCTGCGCTCAGCGATTTTTTCTTGACGGAGGTGTTGCTACCGATTCGCTGGCCATCGATCATGACGATCGACCAGGGAGTTGACTCAATCGTCAGGTTGCCAGGTCCAGAGGCCGCTGCGGGTTGCTGCGGCGTCTTCGTCTTCGGCGTCTTCGGCGTTGTATTATGAACGACGGGTGCGGTCGCAACCTGAGCTTCTTTCAGATTAATCTTGAGCTCGGGCTCGTCATCGCGGGACGGAGAGATCGTACGCTTCCAGTTTTCGTAACCAGCCAAGGACACGCTAAGCGACAGACTTTCGTCGAATTTCACATTCTCCAGTTCAACGGGGCTCTTTCCAATCTCATCGCCATTCACCATGACCATTGCGCCTGACGGCTCAGTCACGATCGTGAACTTGTCGAAGTGATCCATCTTGGCTTTGCGGGCCTCTTCCTCCGTCATCATATCCGCACTCACGTCTTCCGTCAGGAAAACGATCTTCCGCTCTAATTCAACGGGTTCATACCCATCTTTTTCAAACGTAATCTTGCAATCCTCGAGAAGAGGAACTTTGTACGTGTAGATCGGCGTCAAAAGGGGCTTTTTATTCTCGTCCACCAGGAGTTCGTGGTTAATCAAAACAGTTGCCCCTTCCGGACGGGTCTTCAGCTGAAGCGTGGCTTCAGGCGGAACGAAAACGACCTCCTGGGGACGTTCGAGGCCTGAATAATAGAGCGCAAGCGCGACACTCGCGATAATGGCGAGCCCGATGAAAAAGAATGCGGCGATATAACCCGGCGTCAGCTTGACAGTCGGAGTCGGCATTCCCGGCATATTGGGATCGGGATACCCAGGCGGCATATAGGGATTCGAGGACTGAACATCCGGAGCAGACGGGCATGGAGGCTGTACAACGACGGGTTGCGCGGCTGTCGGTGGAACGGATTGCGTCGCTGGCGCATACGCCATCGTCGACCGCGGGGCACCCGCTTTCTTCACAAATTCACCATCTACGCAATCATAAAGGGATTCGCCGGGAACATAGTTCTGAAGTTCCGAAAATGAATGTCCCTGTTTGTTCGTCAGGCAAAGGACGACATCGCCCAAATGGCTGTCCGAACCGTCACCATTGACTTCAATCCAGTCTTCAAGGGCTTTAGCGAACTCGCCACAGTCCGGATAACGCAGATCGCGATCGCGTTCCAGCGTCTTCATCACGATGTCGCCGAGTTCGCGAGGAATCTTCGAGTCCAAATCCGATGGATGAATCAGTTCCGCCTTGAGTACTTTCGTCAATATCTCAAAGTCGCTGCTCGCCTTGAAAAGGCGCTGCCCCGTCAAAAGCTCCCAACCGACGGTGCCGAGCGTGAACATGTCGCTTCGGCCGTCGAGCTGCTTGCCACGTGCCTGCTCAGGGCTCATGTAGCTGCTCTTGCCCTTGACCGTACCGACTCGCGTTTTCGTCGCACGTGAAGCCGCCTTCGCAATACCGAAGTCCATCAGCTTCACTTCACCGGTCTGGCTCACCATGATGTTATGGGGCGTACAGTCACGGTGAACGATGTTCAGCGGATTGCCCTCTTCATCTTGTCGCTTATGGGCATAATCCAAGGCTTTCGCCGTCTCGCACATCACGCGTGCAATCTGCGTCGGCGAAAATCGTTTCCCATACTTTTCACACAAATCGCTCAGAATACGGATATCCGTACCGCGAATGTATTCCATCGCGATGTACCAATCGCTGTTGACCTCACCGACTTCATACACCTTCACGATATTTGGATGATCCAGGCGCTGTGCAATGTTCCCTTCATCCTTGAACATCGTCACAAAGCTCTCGTCTTCCGTGTACGAAGGCAAAATGCGCTTCACCGCTATGTCAATTTGCGGCATACTGGGATCAGCATAACGAGCTTTGTATATCTCGGCCATGCCGCCGACTGCGACTTGACCTAGCAATAAATACTTACCAAAGGGTTCCGGCTGTTTCATTTCTGCCCTGTCTGTTCAGTTTCGCAATGTGCAGACATAAACCGTCTGCCAAAAAATAAACCTAATTTTATCTTATCATAAAATGCCATTTCTGCGCAACTTTAGCAGAATGCATTTCACTCCGCGTAGCGCAGATCCTCCAGCAACAAACGGCATATCGCCTCAGTCACTAAAAAAACACCGCTCGATACCGTGCTGCCATCCGATTGATGTTGCACGACCTGCGCGTAACGGTAACGCCCTTTCACAGGCTCGCTCAGTCGAAGGACATACTGCCCGCCATCCGCACCGCCTTCAAATACCGTCACTTCCGCGCCGTTCAAATCCACGGCATCGCGTTCCTCTGCGGTCGCATACCGAACCGCCTGCAACGACGTCAAAACTTTCAGATAGTTGCCCAACGCCGTCGCCTTCAGCACCGCTCCATCTGCCTGCTCATCCCCGCATTCCCTTGCGCACCAATGCCCCCCGGGACACGCGCCGTATCGAACGCAACTCTCGCCCACGCGAATCTCTATCCCAGAAAATTTCTCCGTCACGAGCTGCCACACGTGCTTCGTGCGCATATCGTCAAACCCGGGGAAAACGCCCATCAGGCGATACACGTTGATGATGCCGACGCGTGCCTCCTCGTCCAGACGAATGTACCGCGTCCCTTCGCCGAGACGGCGGTATTCCGGATTTTTTTCAAAATCGACTTCCTGACCCAAATAAATGACGTGATCGCCCGCCGTCGTGCCAATTTTCAAGGCGCCACCAAACTTCATCGCGTCGCGCACATCATCGGAAACATCCGCCCAATCATCCACGATGAGCGGCGTCAGCAAATCGATCACCGTAGCCACGCGCCGTTCGTCCAAAATGAACAGGCTCAAATCGATATCCGCGTCGCCCTGTTTTGCCCATTCCATCCACCATCCCTGCGGGTTTACCTGGCTTTTTGTGCCCGTCCGCGCCAGTCGGAATTGCTCGCCAGCCGACAGAAACTCCAGTGACTGCACGGAATCCGTGTCCAGATTCAGCCAGTTCCGCGAACGCCACCCGGCAGTCGGCTGCTCGAACAGCGGGCCGTAATCCGTCAGCGGAATGAACGTCCTGTACGCCATGCCGTCCGCCAAAATCCACCGCCGTTCCGAATCCACCGTCGGCAGCTTGAACCCGCGCCCCAGCTCAAAGCCGCAAAGCGCCTTGCCCGACGCCGAAAATGACACCTTCGTCCTGTTCTCCGATCTCAGCACGTCCGCTTCACTCCCATCGCGCTTTTCGTCGATCAGAAGCGACGCGTTCAGAAAATGCTTCAGCTGTTCCTCTGCCCCCGCATCGAGACGTTCGCTATACGGCACGCGCATCGACCACGCCTGCCCGTCGCGCACGAGCTCGATATGCCGCCCTGGCTCGTCGATCGCAATCGTATCCGCCTTCGAAAAATCGCACGGATAAACCGAAAAATCCGACACCGTATGCCGCGTTCGCGGAATCAGAATCACGGCCGTCACGAGCAGAATCACGGCCACCACGCATAAGATGATGAGTTTTTTCTTCACTTTTTTCCTGTCATCGAGAGACGATCCATGGGGTATCAGTGAGAGACGTTCCATGGTGGTCAAGGAGACGTTCCATGGTGGTCAAGGAGACGTTCCATGGAACGTCTTTACTAAGTTTTTAGCTGTTTTGCCGGGGGCAACGGCCCCCGCGCGGCTATTGCATACGCCGCTCCCCCACGCGGCTATTTCATACGCCGCTTTTTGCCGCGGCTATTGCATACGCCGCAGCATCCCGGTATTCCACCTCGGCCCCGAACCAGTTCCTAAAGACCAGCCGTTCACCGTCCCCTGTCGGATTCGCGGGGCACAAGTCTACCTTTCCATACCCGTCTGGCAAATCTACGACAAAATGCGGTATCCCCAGCCCAGAAAGGCGTCCCCGCAAATGCCGCATGATGTCAAGCCCGCTCGAGATGGGCGTCCTGAAATGCTCCGTGCCCTGCGCAACATCGCATAAAAACAAGTAATACGGACGACACCCCTCGCGAAGCAGCCATCGATACAACGGTTCCAATATTTCCCCGCGATCGTTTACGCCTCGAAGCAAAACGCTCTGGTTGCCCAGTATGCACCCGGCCTCGCGAAGCGCTTTCAATGCCCGCGCCGATTCCACGGTCGCCTCGTATGGATGGTTGAACTGCGTGTTCAGATATATCGGCGCAAATTCGCGAAAAATCGACAAAAGCTCCGGATCGTTCATTCGCTGCGGCAGAGTGCAAGGCATGCGCGTGCAGACGCGAACCACGTCGATATGCGGGCAGCTTTTCAGCGTCTCGATCAGCCACCGCAGGTCGTCGTTTGCCAGGCTGAGGGGATCGCCGCCCGATATCAGGACATCCCGCACGCGATCATCCCGAAGCACACACTCAACGGCATCTTCGAGGCTTTTCCTTGCAATCGTCTCGTTCATGCCGACGCGCCCGCGGCGCGTGCAATGACGGCATCGCATCGCACATGCGTGCGTCGAATAAATCAAAACGCGATCGGGATAGCGCCGCGTCGAACACGATGTCACGGCATGGCGGTACTCTCCCAGCGGATCCGTCATCAAATCATCGTGCGTCTCGAATTCGCGCATCGACGGGACGCATTGACGGCGTATCGGACAGGATGAGCCCTCTTCCAATCGAATCAGCGACGCATAATGCGGACTGATGCAGGCAGAAAACCCGCCTGCCGACATCGATATGGCCTGGATTTCGTCCTGGCTCAGGGCTGTCACACGCCCGATATCCTCTGCCGTCATCAATCGGTTCTGCCATTGCCAGTCATACGACGCCCACTCGTCCTCGGTCACGTCGCGCCAGCATTGCGGGCGGCGCAAATAACTGTTTTCCAGCTTTTCAATGACCAGCGGGCTTCGCGAAAGCGCCTCGGCTTCACAAACACTCAATGTCATCTGCGATGGCCTTCAAAATCGACGTATTTGCCGAGCAGGAGCTCATATTTTTCGCGATGGCAGGCCTGAATGCAGGCCGGATTCGTCGTCAGTGCACACGCGAGCGCACTCGACGCGGGGTTCTCCGCCTCATGTCCCAGCGGGATCATCGGAATCATGCGCTGGATCACGCGATGGACGTTCGAAACGTTGTTTCGCATGTGCCCAATGACTTCCTCGACAGTCACGGCCTGATCGAGCCAGCAGTCATAATCCGTCGCCTGGCAGACCGTGGCATACGCCATCTCGGCTTCGAGGGCCAGTTTGGCCTCTGGGATGGCCGTCATGCCCACCAGATCCGCGTGCCATGATCGATACAGTTCGCTCTCGGCTTTTGTCGAAAACGCGGGGCCTTCCATGCACACGTAGGTGCCGCCGTCGTGCGTCGTCACGTTCTCGGCCCGGCAGGCCTCGACGAGCACCTTGCGCAGAACCTCATTGAACGGATGCGCGAACGAGACGTGCACGACGATTTCATCGAAGAAACTGTCGCGACGATGGCGCGTCCTGTCGATGATTTGATCGGGCACGCAAAAGTGTTCGGGGGCGATGTCGATGTTCAGGCTTCCGACCGCCGAAAACGTGATGACCCAGAACACGCCGAGTTTTTTCAATGCCCATATATTCGCCGCATAGGGCACATACGTCGGCGGAATGCGGTGCCCGTGGCCATGGCGTGGCAAAAATGCCACACGCCGCCCGGAATATTCCGCAATCGTGATGCGGTCGCTCGGACGCCCGAATGGCGTATCCATCTCGATCTCTTCCAGCACGTGCATGCCCTCGATTTCGCTCAGGCCGCTGCCACCAATAATCGCAATTTCTGCTTTCTTTTCCATGTTCAATCTCTTTTATGGGCGCAATCCCCAAAAGGCCGCGCGTATGCAATAGCGCGGCACGCTCGCCGTATGTCAATAGGCGAGCGACAAAAAAATAGACCACCGCAATCAAGAAAGTCCCTCGAGGGAGCAAAGTTCAGGGCGGATGAAGTTAATTTTTTCACAGCCGAGCATCTGACGGTGGTTTCCGCCCTCGCGAACGGCGCGGTTTACCTGGATTTCATCGTGAATGACCGAGCCGCACACGGCATCGAAGCCGAACTCCCATAGCGCTGGATGGAGCGGCACGGTCGGACCGACGATGATTTTGACCGACTGCGCACTGCAATGCAACAGAATGTCTTCGGTCGTGTGCGTCAGAAGCGTCGAGGCCGTCATCACGACGACGTCGGAGGCCGGGAGGCGCTCGGGAATCCGCGAACTCGGAATGTCGCCCGGCTCGCACCGGCCGTCGAGTTCAAAGACATCCAGCTCGTGGCCAAATGCACGCAGATCGTCGGCAAAATGAAAGTGTCCGATAAGCGCGATGTGGCGTTTTTTGCGGGCGCAGAGTTGTTCGACCAAATCCTGTGCCCGGCCGCTGTGGCGCATGCCCGTCATTTCTGAAGATGGAAACGACGCCGAAACTGCGGCATTTGCCAGCGCCCGCGCCGGGAGCGCGTCGCTGTCGTACAGGGAGACGAGGTCGTGAACCCGCATTCCTTCTATGTTTCCGGAAAATGGAATGAGCGCACCGGGTGGATCGGGATACCAGCGATGTGCCGTCGCCGAAAGCCCGCTGCCATACTGCGTTTTCACGAACGTCCAGAATATGCCCACCGAGACTGCCTCGACGACGGCATCGGCGGGCACCAATTCGACAAGCCTGTCAAATATCCGCATTCGACGTGACCTTAATTCTGGTTCGATTTGCTGATTTCGTAACAGGCGGCCTCGACATCCGCATACGTCGCGGCATACGTGGCGTCGTCGAGGTTTTCGTGGGACACGACCGTCGTGCATCCGAATTTCTGGAACGCCATCTGCGCGTAACAGTTGCAATAGGCGGTCGCCCAGGCCTGATCGACTTCGCCGGCATCGTTGCCGGATGCGTCTTTCATTCTGAGCGGCGTGACGCCGTCGGCTTCGAATGCCATCGCCTTAAAGCAGCTATTGGCGAGCTGTTGCATAAAGTCGTCGCAATTGACTCCGGCATTCGGAGCGGCTTCGGTCGTCTGCTCCTCGGCAGCCGCAGTGTTTTCTGTGTTTGCTGCGGTTTCAGTCGTCGTATTGTTATTGGCTGCCGCGGCAGCTTCGGCATTTGCCTTGTTCTGTGCCGCCTGACGGGCCGCGCTCCCGATGTAAACCGGCCCGCAGCTGCTCAAAATCACACACGCGCACACAGATGCAATCAACGCAATAATGATTCGCATATCTCTTCCCCTTCTTATCGTCGTGCTAACGCACCATCATTAAATCACTGCGCAAATTCCTTGTTTTGGCAAACATCCATTTTGCCAATGTTCCTGCCCCAATGCAAAATACCAACCACAATCGGAGGTTAAAATGGCAAATCTATCATGTTATCCCTGGGCCTTCCATCTCTGCGTTTATTACTGTTTTCGCTACCTATCAGGCCGTCAGACTTTCTGCCGCCCTTGCGTTTTGCATCCTGGCTTGCATCAGATTTGGAATCGTTTTTTTTGAGGTCATATTGGCGAGTATCGACGATCTGGTTCGTGAAATCGATGTGGATTTCCATCACTTCGCCCTCATTGACAGAGACTCTTTTCCGCTGTGAGATTTTCTTTTCCGGATTAAAGAACTCGATCGTCTGCGAACCATAATTGACTTTTTGGAGTTTGATTGGCGTGTCGCCGATGCGCACATCGTTCACCGTCACGATCGACCACGGGTCGGATGTAATCGTCAGGTATCCGATACCGTCATCCTCGTTGGGATATGTCTTTCGGTTCGGTTTGGGGGCGCTGTCGCCGGTCTCATTGGCGGCGTTGTCAGCATTGTTAAGGGTTATCGTGATCTCGTCAGGGTCTTTATTTTCCTGCGTTTTTTCAGGTTCAGTCAGTTTCTCATTGACAGCGACTTTATCTTCCAGCGTCTTTTTAGGCTCGGTCTGTTTTTCTTCGACAGCGACTTTATCTTCCAGTGATTTGGAAGAATCGCGCGGTTTGTTTTTCGGAACGGCGGCATTCTGCTGTTCCAGTTTTTTTTCGGCATCGCAATTGACCGCAATATTATGCTCGTAAAAGTACTGGACGCATGAGTTGTAATCGGGTTCGGTTGCGGGGCAATCGCTTTCACTTTTCGGGGGTTGCATACATCCACTGGCAAAAATCATAAAACTGCAGGCAGCCAAAACACTGATCAAATGACGCATCGACATTCTCCTTCCGTTCGATATGAAAAGCCGATAAGGCACGGTATCTTACGAAAAACAAAAAAAAGCGTGAAGTCTAAACTTCACGCTTTTTTTGAATCGGGGCGACAGGATTTGAACTTGCGACCTCTTGCACCCCATGCAAGCGCGCTACCAGGCTGCGCTACGCCCCGCGAACGCCGCGCCTTTTAGTCTCACATTTGCCGCCTGTCAAGAAAAAACTTCACTTCTTCGACGACAAACTTTCCCATGCCTCGCAATCTGGTATTAAAATTCGCACCCACCAAAAACTTCTTGCGCGGATCACTCATAAACGCATCGACATGGTGGTTCTTGATAATCTGATTGAGTGCCAGTTTGGCCTCCTACCTTTTGCCATCCTCCTAAAAGTATGTTATCTTCGTGTGCATTGTCCAAGAATAGCGGACATCGTGTAGCATTTATTTTGAGCAAACAATAATCAGTTTTAATTATGGTATAAACAAGGCACGATATGGACATTAATTCCGTTTATAAAAACTTTTCAGAAACGATTCGTGAATTGGGTGTATTTCTTTACGATGAAACAGATGAAAAGATCAAAGAGATTATTTTTGAAGATTATCCTATTGATTCGTTAAATCTTTCAAACAATGTATTAGAATTGTTGTTATCCGAGGGATATATTGACAGTATCACGGTTGAAAAAACGAAACGCATTCTGTTTATTTATCGAGAAATCGAGGCCGATAATAAAGCCAATACGATTAACGAATTTAAACAATCGTCAAAATGGAGAGAATTATTAGAACTCCATGACGATGTTAATAATAGCTTATATATATAACAAAGGACAATTTATATCATTCTTTAAATTTGTTTAGCATCTCATTGTCACACGGATTGGAGATGCATCCCTGTCTTTTTGCAACCGCGTTAGCGGAATTAAATTCTTATGTTAGGTTAACAGATTCTGCGTTAGCGGAATCGAATCCGTGTGATAAAACAACTCTCGTCAGCCCAAGAGTTACGAGGCATTTTCTTCCATAAGTTTCTCGTAAGTCTTTTCGAGGTTTGGTTTAAATACGAAATATAGAACGGTAATAATAATACTAAAGAATATAAGAATACCACCGAACACAGAGTCTGACATTTCCAATAACTCAGATCCTGACATCGTGATTTTTAAATACGTTTCGGAAATTATGTTGACCAATGCAAAACATACAAAATAAACAGCGACAATGCTTGCCGATGTCCGAATCGGCGACATACGGGTTACGATGGATAAAGTGATTGGACAGAGAAGAAGTTCGACAAGCGTGGAGAAAAAGCATGTCACAGCAAGACTTATTGTTCCTACGATACTATTCACATTGAACAGATAAGTCGAAAGATTATATAGAATCATTTCAGCACAAACGAATCCAATGGCTGTCCCAAGTACTGCAAAAGAAGATTTTTTAATGCGATTTCTAAGTGACCTGACGATGAATACAATAATCCCAGGGGCAGCAATTGCCGACGCAACAACATAAAGTACAGAGTAAAATGTTTTATCTGATTCAATTCTGCTAAGGAGTGAAGTCGTATCGGCCTGAACATGAATGATTTCGGATATCGTCATAATAAGCAACATGATGCCCGCGAATAGCAACTTTTTCCGATCATTTTTTTGCAAAGCACGATTAAACAGAATGAGAAAAAATAATCCAACACCTAACCCAATGGAGACACTTCTTACAATTTGTGCTGAGGTTTCATATATAATAACTCCCGTAAAAATTGAGACAACAGCGGATATAATTAAACCGCGACCATTCAACAACGATTTATGGAGAGGTTCGGGCAATGACTGTGTGTTTTCTTCGAATTTTTCCAACCCATTCTGAGGATTGTCCGATATATGAGTGAGTGCTTTTTCGGAAACATTTATATCATTCTGCTCTCCACCGAAGCATTTTTTGGTGAAGTAATAAATCAGTATCGTACTTACTGACATCACGATGGCTGCAATTAAAAAAGGCAATGAATAGCTCGAATCATAAGATGATGAAACTGTAGCCGTCATTAATGGCCCCAAGAAAGCCCCAAGATTCATCACGAGGGCAAGCAACACGAAGGCACCGTCTCGCTGCTTGCTCCTCGGCAAGAATACACTCCCGGCCGACGCCCACATCGTCGGTCTGAACAGCCCCTCACCTATGGCGAGTGCAACAAGGCCACACATAAAAATAATTTTGGCAACCGTATTATCTACTGGAAGATTCCCAAGCGGAACCGCCATACAGGCACTCACAAACAAGGCGATGTACCCCATCGTCATGAGAATTCCGCCCCCGATCAATGACCGGCGATAACGGAGCGCAAGATCCGCCAACAATGCCCCAAGCACTGGAGTCAGTAGAAGGAATAATGTGAAATTGTTCCAGACCTGGGCAGCGGTCACGTGTTCGTAAAAGAATCTGACCATGAAAATCATGAGAATCGCCCGCATACTGTAGTAGCAAAATCTTTCCGTTGCAACCGCCCCGCAAAGAAATCCAAACCCTGGTTTGCGTTTTTCGTTGAGCGCTTTTGATTCGTGATCCATTGTTTCCTCCATGCCACTGATGCCTGCAACTGCCAGACTCGTATCATTATACCAAACACTGGGCTTGGTTTACCAAAATAGTGCCGGTTCCCTGCTTGGCATTGCCCTTCATCAGGAAACGATTTTTCCCGTCGCGGGACGTAATCAGTATGCAGAGCTGGTTTGCGGGTGTTTTTGAGTTGTAAACGCGTTCCAATCGAGATGTGATGATGCCTAATCATCACATCGCAACAGCTTCTGAAGCAGGACAAAGTCTTTTTCCCTGTCGGACGTCGAAAGCGTGCGGATATAGCCTGCCCGATTGAGAATTCGTATGCCCTGGACGTTCGACGACATCCTTTTGAGATCGAGATAATCGAAACTGCCATATTCGTAATTCATATCGACGATCACGGGATCATAAGCAGGGATGCGCTTTTCGGCGCGAAAATAAATGCGTCCCGTCAAACGTTCGAAATCGAAATCCCCATCGACGCGATCCTGCCACGAATGGACGTCATATCCTCGCGCCTGCAGCCACCGGATCATCCGGACGAGCTCGGCGCGTTCCCGGCCGGTGACGAGATCCGCGTCGTGCGGCGCATGTTCCAATACCTGCGGATAGGTGAGTTTTAGCCCAAGACTGCCGAAGAGAAGGCAGTCGAATTCGTTCGTCAGATCGCGGGCAATGTCCAACAATTCAAATTCTGCAATCACGTCAAACCCAATCGAGCTGTTCCATCATATTCCAGTCTTTGCAAAGCATGCCGTTGGGATAAAAAATCAGCTTATGCAATTTATCGCTCGATTTGGAATGATGCTCGATCATTTTTTCGTAATCGGACATTTCGAACGCGACGCACACATCTCCCTGGTACACATAGGAAAACGAAAAATAATAATATCCTTTTGTAATGCTGCTAAGTCGATAACGATCTGTCGGAAGCTGCCGCAAAAGATCCATCACTTCGACGCGGTTGTCCTCGATATATTGCTGCGTCGTGCCTTTCTCGACGGAATCGCCAAACATGGCGAGTTCCCGGAACACGACATCTTTCACCCCGAGGGCCCGGGCAAACCCGATGTAGTCGGAAATTTCATCGACGCGATGAACGCCTTTTTTCTGAAGCACGCACACCAGCCGGACGGGAATGTCCCGGTGCACGCGCCCGATAACATCCCTGAGGACTTCGTTTTGCCAGACCGGCTCGATCGCGCCCTGATATTTCTTAAACCGCACGATATCCTGGTTGATATTTTCATCGAAATGATGCCGCGAACACTCGATGCGCGTAATCCCCCTGCCGTTGAGGATATCGAGAAGCCCTTTCATATTCTTCGCGAAGCCGGACATATTGGAATACATGACTTTCCCGACGACGCGCCCGCCCTTATCTTCAAATCTCGCGACGGCCTCTAAAATCCGCCTTAACAAATCCGGCCCCTCGCTCGTCTCTTTGCCGGAAATCGACAAAAACAACGGCGTCCGAAGCAGCCTGTCCAAAATGGCATCGAGTCTTTCGGAATAATCATCGCACACCTTGCGGATGCGCACGATATTGCCATTGCGCACCAGGTTTTCGGAGCAAAACCGGCAATTCGCGCTGCATTCGTTGTAGATGTAGGGCGTCAGCGACAGCATATCCGTTTCCATGGTGTTCTCGATGGAAACACCGGGAAATTCTGCCACCAGCTCACGGGCGAACTGATCGTAATCTCGATAGGTTTTGTTCATGGCGATATTTTTATGCGGGTTTGCGCCGCTATGGCGTTGCCATACGCGTCGCCTGCGCCGGTCTATTGGCATAAGCCAATACGACCGGCGGCCTACTTTATATATTCACGCGCCCTGTCCAGAAAAAACGATGAATTGTCACAACATCATTAAAAATGATCGAGATCATCAGGGCGCGTTGTCCGAATCCCCTGTAATAACAAGCCTCAAAGCATTGACACACTAATCGACGAGGAAATAATCCACCGACGTGATGACGCGAATTTTTTTCTTCTCTTCCAGTCCTGTCGCCGCATTTTCAATCGAAAAAATGCCCTGAGAGGCCCGCAGGATTTTCCCCACCGTGCTGCCGGAATCTCTTGCAAACTGGTCGGCGGCCACACGCGCATTCTTGGTCGCCTCGCCAATCATATCGGGCTTGATGTCATTGAGACGGGTAAATTCGTACACGACATTGCCATTGTAACCCTGCGAGACGAGGATATCATCGCCCATGAGTTCGAGAGAGTGTTCCTGGGCATTTTTTACCGCCGCAATTTTATTCGAACGCACCAGAATGACTTCTTCGGCGACGTAGTTGTACTTCGGCTTGTTCGACTGAAAGACTTCGAGCGACGTGTCCGTAATGGACGGTGCCTGCACCGTAAAATCGGATTCCGCCAGGCCATATTTTAAGAGATATGTCTTGGCAATGGCGGTCTTGCTGATAATGCTCTGCTGAAGTGTCTGAATATTGTCATCGCCCAAACTGAATGTCAGAGGCCAGATGGCCAGATCGGCATCGACTTCGCGTTCTGCAAGCCCTTTGACCGAAACGATTCTGTCTGGTTTGGCGATAGTCTTAAAACCGCCGGAAAGGATCCAGGCGGAAGCGACCAATGCTGCCCCGATGATGATGCCTAAAACGATATTTTTGACGACGCTTCCATGTCCTTCGCTCATAATTTCCTCATCGATTTTTGAAAGTTTAAAAAGAAGGCTCTTTTGACGAGCGTGATACACAAACTAAGAAGACCTTTGATAAATGCTATAAAATCGCCCTGAAAGGGCGAAAGATTTCTGTTTTTCACCCCCTCTCCAATGGAGAGGGGGCAGGGGGGGAGGCGAAAAAAAAAGCCCGATGCAACGCATCGGGCTTTAAAAGCTCCGGAAGAGAGACTTGAACTCCCGACCTAGTGATTAACAGTCACCCGCTCTAACCAACTGAGCTATTCCGGAATGGAAAACCTTGAGAGAGAAAGCTTTGAAGTGCGCATGACCACGAAATC
>JAZODZ010000351.1:0-4396 GCA_045597285.1 Myxococcota bacterium | reverse complement strand
CTTCCTAAGACCGCTTGGCCTCCGACTTCATATTTTCCGCCAGCCTTGATCATTTCGGCATAAGCCTTTGCATTGGGCGATGTATAACCTACCGCCTGGGTATTGCCGAGGGATGCTTCATAGCTAATGACGTAATTGATAAACTGATTGGCGAGCTTGGGATTCTCGGCGTTTGCGGGAATGACCATCGCGTCGTACCACACGTTGGTACCTTCGTTGGGAGCCCAAAAGCCCATATCCGGATTCGCATCGAGAATGGCTGCGGCGTCGCCTGAATACACGATCGCGAGGTCCTGAAGACCACCCGTCATATTATCGATGACTTCGTCGGTGACGTAATTCGGATGCATGGTATCGTTCATTTTGAGCAGCCATTCATAAGCCTTGTCAATCTCTTCCTTGTTTTCGGTATTCATCGAATAGCCGAGAACTTTGAGCGCGATCATGAAACTGTCGCGTTCCGAGTCATACCAGTAGAGTTTGCCGGCATAATTCGTATTCTGGAAGATCGAATACCCTTCTTTTTCGACGATCTCGGGCGCAATTTTTTTCTTATTATAAACAATACCAACATTGCCCCAGAAATAGGGAATCGAATAACTATTATCCGGGTCAAAGCTCAGATTTTTCACGGCATCCGAAAGCTCGCCAATATTTGTCATGGCGGACTTGTCAATTTTCTGAAGCATATTCTGCTTGAGCAGACGCTCGATCATATAATCGGACGGGATGAGGACATCGTACTTGTCACCGGCCTGAATCTTGGCATACATCATTTCGTTGCTGTCGAAGTTTTCGATGATGACTTTGGCATCGAACTGCTTTTCGAAATCCGGCACGAGAGTTTTGCTCATGTAGGCACCCGGAAGATATATTTTAATCGTCTTTTCAGGCGGAGCTTTTTTGCAGGCGGCAAAGACGAACAGACCGGCAACGACGACAGCAACGAGACCGAGTTTGGCAATGAATGAAAAACAATGTTTCGACATGACTTTTTCCTTGTGGTGTGTGGGTTAAACAGAAGATTTGGTTTTATTTTTATTCAATCTCATCGAGACGAAATTGATGACTATCAAACCGACCAAAATGATGAGAATGACGATGGTAGACAACGCATTAATCGAAGGATCGACGCGTTTTGTCAGGGCATACACTAAAATCGATATATTCTGGACGCCTTCGCCTGTGACGAAATAGGATATGACGAAATCGTCAAAACTCATGGTGAATGCGATGAGGGCACCCGCGACGATGTTCGGAACGATCTGCGGCAGAATGACTTTATACATCGCCTGAAACGGCGTGCATCCGAGATCGAGCGCCGCATCCGTCAGATTGGGATCGAGCGTGCGCAGCTTCGGCATGACCGAGAGAATGACAAACGGCGTACAAAACATGATATGGGCGAGCAGCATCGTGATGTTGCCTTTGGGAATAAAACTAAAGGCAGAAAACAACATGAGCAGGCTGATACCCGTCACGATATCCGGATTCATGATGGGCAGTTCATTGACGCGTTCCACCGTGTTTCGCAGGACTTTCCCGGATTTGCTCAGGCCAATCGCCGTAATCGTGCCCAACACGGTCGAAATCGCGGTCGCCGCAATCGCAATCCACACCGTCGTACCAATCGCACCAAGGTAGTTCGTCGGAGAAGTCTCCGTCAACACCTGCTCATACCATTGGAGCGAAAAGCCTTCGAGGCGCGTCAACGACTTGGAACCGTTGAACGAGAATATCATGATATAGATAATCGGCAGGTAGAAAAACAGCATCGTGATGCCGATCATACCTTTGGAAAAGATGCTCCAGAGCCTGTTCTTCTTTTTCATCGAATAGGATTGCATGATCACCCCTCCAGTGCCTTTTGCTGCACGTCGATCTTACGCGTGAACCACATCGAGATAATGATAATGACCGCCATAATCATGGAAATTGCCGAACCGAAATGCCATTCCCCGGTCGAGAGGAACTGCTTTTCGATGAGGTTTCCGACCAGGACGTATTGACCGCCACCGAGTAGTTTGGGGATAAAGAATGAACTCACGGCCGGCAAAAACACCAACGTGATTCCACTGACGACACCGGGCAACGAAAGTGGCAAAGTCACCCGCATGAAACTCTGGAATTTGTTTGCGCCCAGATCCGACGCGGCTTCGAGCAGACTCTTGTCCATCTTTGCCAGCGAGGTATGGATTTGAAGAATCATGAAGGGCAAAAAGTTGTAAACCATGCCCAGAGCAACGGCAAAATGCGTGTTGAGCAAAGATACATCCGAATAACCGAACATCTCCATGATGCTCGAAATGACGCCGCCCTTCTGCAGAATACCCATCCAGGCGTAGGTACGCACCAACATGTTGATCCACGTCGGGAACGTGATTAACAGAATCATAATCATGCCCTGATGGGATTTCATCTTCGAGATGATATAGGCAACGGGATACCCCAGGATGATGCACAGAACCGTCGTGATCAGTGCAACGAGTAACGATCTGCCCAGAACATCGAGGAATATGGGTTCCGAAAAGAATCGAATGAAGTTTTCGAGCGAGAATTTGATGGAAACGACATCATTACCGGGAACCGTGAAGGCATACCCGAGAATGAGAATCATCGGCAACACGACCAGCCATGCGATCCATATCATGTAGGGCATCGTCATGATGGTGAAGCCATTTACTTTGGGTTTGGAAAGGTTAAAGAATTTCATCCCGGAATGGTCTCCTTCTTCATGAGGTGAATGTCTTCGGGATCGAAGACCAGTCCAACTTCGGTTTCATCAGGCAGGGCTTTTGTCGTCGAAATCTTGTATCGATAACCTTTTGTGGCGAACGTAATTTCGTATTCGCCCGGCTGTATATTTTCCCAGTCGAAATCGTAATGGACATCCGAAATGGCGATCTGCGTGTCATCTTCGAGCGACCATGCCGATGCATTTGCCCACGTCTTGAGGTCCGTGTCGAGTGCCATCGAATCGCGGATGTCATCGGTTTTGACAAAGAAATTCATGGCGTAGATTTTTTCTTTGAACACCGGGTTCGTCATGCTGTTCGCCTGTACGACGTTGGCCTCGACAGAAATCTCCGTTCCGGCGGCCGTGGCGAACGTGACGTGGTATTTGCCGACGTCTTTTCGGATATCTGAGCGAACGTCCTTAATCGAGACGGAATTGCCGGTGTCGCGATTCCATGCTTCGGCCTGTGCCAGATCGATGAGTTTTGCACTCCGATGTTCCGGCAAGGCATTGTTCAGCTCATCGACATCTTCCGTGTCGAGATAGAAGTCATTGGCACTGATTTTCTCATTACCGCTCACGACAGGTTTGTCTTCCGAAACGTGCATTTTGACGGTAATTGATGCACCGAGGCGTGTTTCGACGATCGTGTCGTAATGGACGCCCTTGAAAATCTGTTTCTTGACGATGCCTTTGAGCATACCCTGCTCTCTCGGAACGACATCGAGGTCTTCGGGACGAATGACGACATCGACGACTTCGCCGACGTCATATTTGACCGCATCGTCGCAGGTGAATTTCTTGTCCTCGAACATGACCGTCTTGCTGTCGACGATCTTGCCCTCGATGATATTGGTTTCGCCGATGAAATTGGCGACGAATTCGTTCTGCGGTTCGTTATAAATCTCGGTGGGGGTACCGACCTGCTGGATTTCGCCGCCCTTCATGACGACGATTTTGTCCGACATCGTGAGCGCCTCTTCCTGATCGTGCGTAACGAAGATAAAGGTGATGCCGACTTCCTGTTGGATGCGTTTGAGCTCGATCTGCATTTCTTTGCGGAGCTTGAGGTCGAGTGCGCCCAGGGGTTCGTCGAGAAGCAGGACTGTCGGTTCATTGACGAGCGCACGGGCAATGGCGATGCGCTGCTGCTGACCGCCCGAGAGCGCCATAATGCTGCGCTGACCATATTGCTCGAGGTTGACGAGCTTGAGCATACGGTTCACTTTGCGGTAGATGACGTCACGCGGTTCTTTCTTGATTTTGAGCCCGAATGCAACGTTGTCATAGACGTTGAGGTGCGGGAAAAGGGCGTATTTCTGGAACACCGTATTGACCAGACGGCGGTAGGGAGGGACGTTGCTGATCTCCTTCCCATCGAAAAAAACCTCTCCGCTATCGGCGGTTTCAAAGCCGCCGATGATCCGGAGGGTGGTGGTCTTACCGCACCCGGAGGGTCCAAGCAAGGTTACGAACTCTTTATCATGGATATCCAGGCTGATATTATCGAGAATCGTCTCGCCGTCAAAGGCCTTGGATACCCCACGCAGTGAAATGAGGGTCTCTTTTTCCATGTCGCATAAAATCTCCTTTTAAGGGGTTTTATTACTTGCGCGTTTCCCGTCACGCGGCGGGCTCATCGGCGTTTCTGCAAGCACC
>JAZODZ010000350.1:0-7912 GCA_045597285.1 Myxococcota bacterium | reverse complement strand
CCCCAGGTTGGACTGAATAGTCACCGCAATATTATCTCTCGAAACACATCGTCTATGGCTTTCCAATCAGCATGACGTTCATCCGGAAGCGAACGAATATAATCAGAATAATATGCCAGTCTCTCTTCGATATAAGCGTGTACAGAGGGAATAACCGGCCCAGTTTCAGACTCATTCATCTGCGTTTTCTGAGCCCGGAGCTTTTCGATCTCATGTCTGAGAGACTCATTGGCTAGCGAATCAAGCAATTTATCGAACAAAACAGGTGGTGGACAATTCCTTAGTTCAATCCAGGCACACGCCAGAAGCGGACGCAAAACATAGAAATATTTTTTATACCTGACCTGTTCCTGCTTTAAATACTGTTCGAAATTGTTTTTGGCTGTTCCGTAATAATGATACAAAAATGGTTTCGCAGAATAATACAAATCTGCAATTTCACGAACTTTGCCCATTACATCAGCCGTAGTACGGTAAACCACAGGACTGTTCAGCCACTCGTAGATATTCGGATTTGAGCGATGAATCTGTTGAAAAATCTTACTCAAATCCCATCCGTTGATATCGAGTGTATCATCCAGAATGCCATCGATATGATCCTTGTGCGGAGCAAGGCTCAAATAGGAATCGGCCGTGCGCACGTAGATAAACCGAACATCATAGTCACTGTCAGGAGACGCAAATCCCCACGCACGGCTACCAGACTCAATGGAATGAATGATTCGTACCTGATGCACCTCTTCAATCCGGTTCAACTCTTCAGATACAAGCGGTTCAACGGGGCCTTCATAATCCTTATATTTCATCTTTGACTACCTTTTCGTTGATATCCATCACAAATGCCTGAATTCTTTCGATATCCGGAGACTCAGGCAATTCTGTCGATTGCATGGCTGCAGACAACTCATCTTCCAGCTTGTTCACTAAATCATAAAAATCCGCACTAAACAACCCATCATCCGTTCGATACGCACCATTCTTTATAGACAAAAGCAATGGCAGTTCCTCACCTCGCCATGTCTGTATACGCCCAAAGCGCAATATATCTCGCCCTGTCATCAGCAGGCGAACGAGATGCATCGCGTGTTTGTTCAGATGATAGTCGTCTTTCTTTCTGTTCCGGTTATTCAGTTTCTCGTACCCGCGCAAAATGGATTCCATATCGTGCAGCATATTCTTACAGTCGCGCAATGGATAATGGCACAAATGGCTGTCGAGATATATTTCTTTTTCAAACTCAGGACGGCGCGATATATCCAAATAAACCTGCATAGAACCTGATTCAAATGCTTGATAGCGCTCGTTAAAATGATTTATAGCATTCTTCACGGAATTTAATATATGCGTCTCTTTTTCTGCCTGCGGATAGGAATCATGTGCCAATGCATTCTGAAGTCGCCGAAGCTGAGAATCTGCGTAACTCCCAAATGTTTGCATCACACGCTTTGATAAAAACATTGAGACATTTTGAAGCAACAGCTCTCCAACAGGATTCAAAATGAGGTAATGTTCGCGCTTAAGCCCAAGAAGTTCAAGTGACCCGGGGTTCGCATCCATTAGTAGCTTGATAAACTTGTTAAACCCATATATCACAGTATCCGTTTTATCATCGATATACTGTTCGAATTCTGATAATCCGATCAAGTCCGATTTGGGGTTGAGAGCCGCCCCGCGCAAATCAATATCGCTTGCCTCATGATTCGTACCAGGGGAATAGAAAGAACTTTTCGTAACTGTTCAGACCTTATTGGCGTTTTTTTAGTCCGGAATTCTAGCAAACTCAGGCAGGAGGCAGGAGGCAGGAGTTGCTCGTTCTACACCTGAGATAAGTCTGAGTTTCAGAGTTTAGTCCAATTCATGGATTGCTGTATATTCCTAATAATAAATGCATACAAGTAACGCAAACAATTTAGGGTAGATCAAGGACATAGACACAAGACACAACACAGCCGACACGATGTCGGCTGGCGCACGTCGCCCCATGGACGGGGCGTCGGGCGGTCAAAAAGCGTGCGGGGTGCAGGGGCGTTCACAATCGAACGCCCCTGCCGCGCGCCGCGTAGGCGAAAACAAAATATTGAGGCAGGTAAGAACGTCAGGGGGCTGAATAATTCGTTCAAACCTCACCCCGCCCGCGCTCACCCGTTACACTACATAAATACTCCTCATCATACCAATTCCGACCAGCACACGAAGGTTTCCAGTCTCAATGGCTCATCATCGTCGGAAAAATGCCGCATTGAATCATCGACGCCGAATTGTTCTTTGATGAATGCCCGGCAGCCATTTAAGATATATTCATCTCGATTGTGCCTGATTCTTTCCAGCTCACTGTCGATTGCATTTCTTTCCTCATGAATTGGCCGTTGTCTCGTCTTATAAGCCTCAGACAAGGCCTCACGTCGTTCTCTCAACGGCCTCGCCAATGCCTTGAGATGATCATCTTTCGTCCCGTGTTCTTTGACATATTGTTTTTGCTGTTTCTGAATGGGCACGAGTTCTTTATCTATGGCCTTGATTTGAGCATCGTGATCTTTTTGGTCTTTCTTATATTGCTCAACAATGATTCTTCTTCTTTCCTTCAACTCTTCAATATGCTGACCATTTTCAGCCATAAAAGCCTGATAGAGCCGGTCTCTTTCGGCAAAAATCGGAGTTCTGAAATCAGTGAATTTCCCGGTTCTCGGATCATGATACTTATCATATATACGTTCCATGCAATATAATGCTCGTTTCATTCCATGTTCCGATAATGCTTTGTGATCATCCGTTAAAAACCGACGAAACGGCAAACCAAAATAAGGAATATGCCCGCTGTACTCGACCGCATTTTCAGGATAATCCATGAGCCGAATGTAGAAATCCGATATCATTGCCTTGACAATGACACCTTTCAGGATTTCTCCTTTATATTCGTGTTCAATGATTGGAAAACCGGCATAGATGGGCCGTCCTCCAACCAAACCAACCTCATAAACGCCGAATGAAGAACTGTTTTCTTCACCATTGACTGTCTTGACGACATCGTTTTCACTGCCAACAACGCTTTTGCTTTCTTCTGACATTGTTTTTCTCCTTTAGCTTTTGTTAAACCGCAGCAAGTAGAGATCTAAATTACGCGGTAATGACTGCAACACTTCTTTTTTCAATTCATTATATCCATAGAAAACTTCTACATCTAAGTCAAGGAAACCATTCAGCGAAATGTAAAATCCGGACATAGATCTCCTAGGAAACAGGGTTTCCTCTCTCTCCCATTCCCGCCCGCCAGCCGCCGCCTAGCCCAACAAACGTGCGGCCTGGCACACCACCCCCTTTCCGCGTTCAAGCCGCGTAAAAAAATGAGTGTCCAGAATGTGCCTGGCAAGTGCAACCCGCAATTCTCCGCATCCGCGTCCAGATACTGAGATCGCATTCCCTGACCAAGGGGCAAGCCACACGATATGACAGTCAGTGCTAAAACCGTTATGTGAAGCCAGATGCGTACATTTTTCCCTCCGTATGTCGAGTGATGCAGCAATGCAAACACACAAGATGATGACAAAAAAAAATTTTTGTGACACTTGGAGGTGCATTTTTTTGATTTTTTTATGAGGGCTGAACAATTACAGTATGACAACTCTGTGGGGGAACTGTTCTAGTTACGGTAAGGAGACACGATTTCATGTTTATTTATCTGGATCGGCGAGGAACGCACCGATGCCATGATTTTCCTGACGTACGCCATGCCGATCGAAATGGACTTCTTGCATACGGTGGAGAATACAGTGCCGAGTGTTTCATCCGTGCCTATGAGCGAGGCATTTTTCCGTGGCCCAACGACGAAACGGACGAATTGGGCGTGATACCGTGGTTTAGCCCAAGAGAACGTTTCGTCCTTTTCCCGTCCGAACTCCATATCTCGCATTCCCTTAAACAGACGCTTAAGAAACATGAATTTCGGATTTGCGCAGACATGGCGTTTGAAAGCGTGATTCGGCATTGCGCCGATGTGCCACGAGATGATCAAGGGACATGGATTACGGATGGGATGATAGAGACATTCTGCGAGCTCCATCGCCTTGGATTTGCGCACAGCGTGGAATGTTACCGCGACGAAAGGCTCGTGGGCGGTTTTTACGGGACCTGTTTCGGACGCGGCTTTGGCGGGGAATCGATGTTCATGCTCGAGTCCAATGCGACAAAAGTCGCACTGGCTGTTTTCGTCCAGCGAGCTGAAAAATATGGCATTCCGCTCATCGACTGCCAGTGTTACACCGACAATATGGCCCGATATGGGGCCAGGCTGATACCGCGGTCGGAATATCTCGAGATTTTTAACAGCGGACGCGAACAGACACTTGCACCCGATTTCTGGAAGGGCGTGTGGTATTAACTCGAAATTGGAAATTGCTAATTGCTAATTAGACAACCGAAACAAGGGGGCATGGCGTATTGAGCGCGAATGAAAGAACACACATGTTCTGATGTGAAACCTGGATGAAGGCTGGGACGCGAAATAGACATGCCCGGTGCGGCGTATGTCAATAGCCGCACCGCCACGGCGTATGCCAATAGCCGTGGCATCAATAAAATCGTGCGATTCGTTTGATTTTTTAACAAATCCAGTTTGATTTTTTAACAAATCCAGACATTCCGCCTGTATAATGATAAAGTTGGTCTATTTGTTCCTCGAGGGCAGGGCATGAAAAAGGCAAAACGGCATATCAAAATTCGGACAGCAAAGCGTGGAATAAAGGCAATTCTGAAGCATATCCACGCAAAAAAATCGAGCGTTCAGGCCGAGCCGAAACCGGTTCCGAAACATGAAACGCATCCTGGGAAAAAGGAAGGTCATGTCGAGCCTCCAGACAATCCCGACGTCAGCGCCCATCTGACAAACCTTTCGCTCCGGCATTCCGGAAGCCGCCCGGAATGGTTCGACCAGGAACCGATGAAACTGGCCGGCCGATCGAGGCAGTGCCGCAAGGTCTATTGGAAGATCGTCGAGGAACAGCGTCGTCCGCGAAAACAGTTTCTGGTGCTCGTAGCCGACACCGGCATGGGCAAGACATCGTTTCTGGCAGAACTCCATTCACTGATCGAGACGTCTTCGCAGTCGTTCCTGACGCTTGCCCCCGGAAGTGCCAAGAAAACGCCGTTTTATGCGCTTCGGAGCATTCTGGAACAGCGATTTTATGTATCCGGCGACGTGCCGTTTGACTGCGTAGAACGATTCGTGCGAGGAGCCGTATGCACGCTGATTGACACCCCGGATGCGTCCGAAGTAAGCGAGTCCGTTCTGGCGCTGTGGCGTCCGGAAAAGGATGAAAAAGTCGATGAAAAGCCGACCGTGCCGGTCCCGCCACCATCGGCCCCCCGTGTCATGCCGGTGTCCGATTTCGCAAAACCTTCATCGGTCCCGCCGCTTTCTGCGCACGTCTCGGGTGGGGCCGAGGTCGTAAAACCTTCTTTTGTCCCGCCACTTTCTGCGCACATATCGGGAGGGGCGCGCGTATCGGGAGGAGCCGAAGTCGTAAAGCCTTCTTTCGTCCCGCCGCTTTCAGCGCACGTCTCGGGAGGATCTGAAACCGTGAAGCCAACTCCCGTGCCGCCGCCACTCGCAACGCGCGTCACATCGATGGAAGAAATTCTGAAAGCCCATGAAGCCGCACGAGCTCAAAAGGCTGGCGCGGGGTCGAATGTACCCGATACGTCCGATTTGGCAGAAGAACAGGCAAAACCGGAAGAAATCACACTGCAGGCCGATGAGGAAACCTTTGTCGTTCCGACAAACCGAAGCCGCGCTGGAAACAACAAGACTGCCGAGCGGATTGCGGCGTTGTCCAAAGAACTCGAACAGCCGCTGGAAAAGCTACTCAAGGCAGAAGTGAAGCACAATTCCCTCGTGATCATGATCGATGACGTGGAAGATTACGACGACGAATCCATTGAAATGCTCGGACGGCTTTTCAACAGCATTCCGGAAAACTCACCGCTGACATTTTTGGTGGCCACGGCTGACAAATCCCTGATTCCGGCCGGTTTAAGCCAGTGCCCTGTCGAATATATGGAATTGTCGGCGCTGAGCGACCGGGATCTGGCGCAGCTGACACATAACGTCCTGATGAAACTGTCAGAGACACGCGAAAGGCTTATCGTTCCCAAAGATATCTGCAATATGATTGCACAGAAATCTTATGGAAGCCCAAAGCGAGCCATGGATCTGACACTCAAGCATTTCAGCCCGGACTGCATCATCCACTGGAACGAGGCCATTGAACAGCTTTGCAGGGAACCCCTGCCATCATGCCTTAGACAGAATCTGGTTCGACGTTACAAGGAATGCCCGGAGGCCGAGCGCCTGATTCTGCAGGTTTCGTCGCTGCTGAACGCACCGTTCACGAGTTCCACCATTGAATGCCTGGTGGCATCGTGTCCAGAGGGCAAGGTGATTGGAACGCAATCCTGTGCCTCTCTGATAAAAAATCTTCGCAATTCCGGCTTTTTTGAACGCACTGATTCGATTTTTGGGCCGCGTACGGTTTGTTATACCTTCAAACATGAGTGCGAACGGCTTCTGATCAGCAGCAGTCTCGGAGAACAGATGCGCGGCAACGTTCTGAAAGCAGCGGCACAGTGGTATTCCATCAACAACACGGACGGTTCCCTCGACGAAACCACTGGGGATTTGTGGCGGAATTACCGATTCATGCATGAGGCCTGCCGGTATTATGAACGTGCGGCATACCGTGCCATGAATCAGTCCCAGCTTCTAAAGTCATGGCTTCTTTTCAGGAAGCTTTTGAAATCGCTCCCAGAAGGCAATATTTCCGCCCGGATCCGGCTCTCGCTCGATGGCTCGACAGTCGCCTTCATGACGGGACAGATCGATGAGGCATTCCGCCTGTGCCACCAGGCCTGCCACCATGCGACAATGATTTCCGCTTATGTCCAGGCAGCCCGCGCCAGCCTCCATATTGCCAGGATGATGATCGAGCTCGGTACCGTGCGACATATTTCGCGCTATATCCGAAGAGCCAGGTTCTTCCTTTCACACGATTCCGACATATCCACGGAATTAATGCTGTATGCAGTACTTGTCAGATGTGACATCTATAGATCACGGTATGGGGCGGCTCGTAAAAACCTGGCCCGTGCCCGATCGTGTATGGAAAAAATTAAGGCTGGCGAGCAGGAGAAATTGTATGTCGACTGGCTAGAGGCTGAAATCGACATGTATAGCGGAAAATGCAAAAAGTCATTGCATCTGCTCAATGCCATTATCAAGCGTTCCGAGCAAATCGAGGACAGCCATTTGAGGGCGATGGCATTCCGGAGTCTCGGACATCTCGAAGATTTGGGCGGCAACCTGTCCGGCGCATTGGATGCATGGAATATCGGGCTAGGAATCGTCCAGGAAATGAACGATTCAGTCCTGCATGCAAATATCCTTGCCGATATTGCCGACGGGGCGCTTCAGCTGTCAGCCCTGCGCACAGCTCGTGCTGCAACGGAGGAATGTCTCTGTCTCGCACAGCAGACGCATCACAAATCACTCATCGCTCACTGCCTCGCCAATAACGCCTATCTCCAGTATATGTCCGGTCAGCCGGACAAGGCGCTCCGATCTGTGCGCAAGGCACATCGAGCCGCAACCGCGCTCAAATGCGTCAGCCTCTGGAGCCGTACCCTTTCACTCTTGGCCATCCTCTATTCGACACAGTCCTGTCGAATCTACGCTCTGGAAAAATCCCGCAAAATTTTCTCAAGTCTTGAACGGGTATATGAATATCATGGGATGTTGCTGTCCAAAGCCCGGCACTTTGTTCTGGAGGCTGGTATCTTTGTAAATCAGAAAGAACGGATGATGGCAGTGAACACCTATCGAAATGCACTGTCTTTGTACAACCAGATTGGACTAGGCAAGTCT
>JAZODZ010000349.1:0-22752 GCA_045597285.1 Myxococcota bacterium | reverse complement strand
GCACGGCGTATCGGCGCAGCCGATAGCCGTGCCCCACAAATAATATATAAATATATAATTATATTAATCCGAATTAATTATATTAATCCAGACACCGGCAGCATTTGCTCGAATCCGTTGAGCCGGGATGATCGCAGACACCGCCGGCGCGTCCGATGTTTACGCATGCCTGATGGCAGTCTGCTGCACCGACGACGCAGCCTCCACAGCCATCCGAAGAACAGACGCAACACGATCCGGGCGACGTACTGCCCGGATTTCCGCAAGCCCCAGCCGTGCCTGCGTTGACGCTCTGGCAGGCGGCGGAACACGAATACCCTGCCGTGGTGCATTCCGCACACCCGCTGCCCGAGGGAGCCGCGCCGGGCGCATAGGCCGCCCCAATGCGATTGTGATCCCACGAAGACACGGACGCGCCGCCAAACCACACGCCCCGAAGTTTGCCGCCCGAAACTTCGAGAAACGGCGTGACCTGGCCGTATTTGTCATATCCCGTGCCCGACAAACCGAAAAGTTTTCCGCGATCGACCCAGCACAAACCGTCCACACTCGTCGCCCAATAGGTGCCGTCGCCGCTTTCGCGCAACATCACGTACACGCCGCCGATTTTGTCGACATCGACCGCGCCAGCATTGCGGAAGAGCGGATTTGACGAATGTCTGACGAAATTCACGCCGTCCGTCGATGTCGCCAAACCGACATGGCGACCGCCGTTCGCGGCCCCGTCGTACCACATTTTGTACACGCCATCTTCGTACAGAACCGCAGGACGCCCCACCTTGTCGGCATCCCAGGCCCCAGCCGGGCCGGGCCCGAGTACTTCGCGCACCTTCTTGAATCCCGTGAGCCCGGACGATTCGGCAAGCCAGATGCGATCGTTGATATCCGTCGGGGCATCCGTGTAATACATTTTCCAGATATTGCCGACGTGCACGAGGCTCGGATCGTTGACATGGTTCGACGATCCGCGGTCAAGAACAGGCTTGGGATCCTTGTCAGACGGGTATTTGCGCCATTCAGCGCCGTCTTTGGACCATGCCACAAAAATCCGGTCGTGTCCGTCTTTGCCCTGTGAACCATACCACATGACACGGAGACCGGATACCTCATGGATGTCTGGGGCATAAATGTTATCCGAGCCGTACTGTGCGCTTTTTGTCGGTTTCATGATGGGATAACTCAGCGGTGTCAGGGTTGCAGGCCAACCAGCCGGAAGCGCGGGATCGCACTTGCACTGGCCATTGGTGCAAACCTGCCCCGAACCGCACGCGGGATTGCACGATTCGACACAAGCCAGTTTCGATTTGTCGCAGGCCTGGTTCGACTTGCACGTCTCCGTCAGCGTCCATACGGCGCAACCGTGTTCATCGGATGTGCAAGTCTCCACCCCCTTGTCTGAACAGCGTTTGCTCGCGCTGCACGTCTCCTTGCAAGACTCGCAGGCGGCTTTTTCGGCATCGCAATAAGTTCCTGTTTTGCAAACATCCGTGTGTTTTTTGGCGCATCCGGATTCATCCAATTTACATGAAACGAGACTGCCGTTTTCGCATTTTGCGGGCGTTTGGATATCGCATTCCGGCGTACAGGCTTTTATGCATTGCATCGTCGTTTCGTCGCAATGCGTTCCGGCACCGCATGGATCTACCGTCGTCCAGGACGCGCATCCAGCCGAATCGGGCTCGCATTGCATGACGCCGTCCGCGCCACAGCGCTTGAGATTCTGATCATCGCAAATCTCGGCGCAACCCTGTACGCATTGCATCGTCGTATTATCGCAATGGGTTCCGGCACCGCATGGCTCTATCGTCGTCCAGGACGCGCATCCAGCCGAATCGGGCTCACATTGCATGACGCCGTCCGCGCCGCAACGCTTGAGATTCTGATCATCGCAAATCTCGGCACACCCCTGTACGCATTGCATCGTCGTATCATCGCAGTGCGTTCCAGCATTACATTTTTTGGAAACAACCCACTCGGAGCACTGCGTTTCTGCATTGATTTCGCACACCATGACGGCGCTCTCGCTGCACTTTTTATCATTGGCCTGACAGGAGATTGGGCATTGTTTGCCGGGGTCTTTGCACGTCGCGGTCGACTCACAGGAATTTTCCTGCTGTATGGTTTCACCTTCGCAGCCAAAACAGCAAACTGAAATCGCCACGAATGCCCAAATCAATCGAGAATACTTCATAAGACATGACCTCCCAGCCCGAGCCGCCTCGAATTATATCAAAATAATATATAGATTACTGTTTAAATTTATCAATAATTTCCTGTGCAGCGGGAAGTTTGGTGCGTTCGAGAGCGCGGATCGTATGATGAACAACCGATTTGGACTTGTCCTGAGCCGTCAGTGCCAGTGACGTGACGGCATTGTCGGCAACAACGGGGTCGGATGTCAGCCGTGCAATATCGCTGAGCGCCCGAATCGCGGCGATTTTAATCGACATATCGGCATCGAACATCTCGTTACCGGCATAAGTGGCAATGGTCTGAACAGTTTTTTCGTTCATCATGCGCGGCATGGCATGGAGAAGGGCAATCTTGACATCTTTAGAACGTTCGGCACGCGCCGTCATTTCTTTGAAAAGCGGCAACGAAATCTCGGAAGCCGGCCGGCGTGATGTCAGCAAAATGACGAGCGAAGCGGTGTCGTCGTCGGAATCCTTGAGAAGGATGGAACGGAGTGAGTCGCCGGCGTTATCGAGCCATTCCGTCGTGCGTGCAATATCGCGGCGCACGTTGACATCGGCATTATATGCGTCGGCAGTCAATCGCGGAACAGCCTCATTTGGTGCGGATTTGGCGGCCTCGAAATACTCCTGCCCGACTTTTGAAAACGGCGGAATCTCGAGTTTTTCAAAGCTGGCCCAGCGAATACCCGTATGCGCACTCTTGAGGCCATGCTGCCACAAATTCTGTTCGGATGAAGCCGCCATGAGCGCATCCAGGGCATCAAATGCGACATCGGGATCGCCGTTCAAAAGCAGGACGCTTTGCGAAACGCGCCGGAGCGCGTCGGTTTTGGTCATTTCGAGCGACGCCATGGCCACGGCTTGCGACGCCGGGGCAGAGTCGTTCTTGTCGAGCCAGGCCGAGAGATTCTGCTCGCCATTGTGCGAAACGAGCATTGACACGAGTTTCGGCGCATGGGTCGGTGTCATGGCACTCAAAATGTCGTCGCTGTGCGCCTTGACGAGTTCATACTGGCCGCTTTTTTCAATCGCCTGGACGGCTTTTGTAAAGTTCACGTCGTTTGCGCTTTTGAGCAGAATGACGAGCGAAGCATCGCGAAGGTCGGCATTGGAGGCCCCGATCATCGAAAGCGCATAGCCTTCCTGAAGGTCGCCTGGCGTCGTCAGGATCGTCTTCATTTGCGCAATAATCGCGGCGTCTTTGGTATTGGCGAGCGCTGCCATGGCGGCTGCGACATTGGCAGGATTTGAAAGCTCGCGTGCCACGCGTTTCTCGCCATTGGAAAATTTCAGATAACCGCGCATGACATCGGTCTTCACGAACAGATTCGGATCGTTGAAATCGGCTTCAATAGCGCGGATGAGCGATTTGTCCTGCTTCTTGACGAGGGCGCTGAACTGGTCGGCAGAATAGAACGCCTCCCCCACCTGAATGACGGCCGGCTCATGGATCGCGTCGGCGTTCAGGGCCTGCCAGAGCGGTATCACGGCCGCGTAATGCGGAAGTGCCGTCAGTGCGGACGGCACGTTCTTGCCTGCACAAACGATTTGAGGAATTGGATGCCGATAGGCCCTAAATGTATGGCCGATTTCACCAGAAATGATTGTGCTATAAGCACATTTGCTGTCATCAATGGTAATAACTTCTTTGGCCGCATTATATTCTGTTGCGCCATAAGTCGGCATTTTCCGGCGTTTCAAAGCCTCAAAAAGCGTTTCCGGTGCGGTGTTCGGAAGACTGGCGGTTACCGGCATAATTGCCCATTCGGCAGGCTTTTGTGACGTTTTGTCGTAACTATATAAAACGACATCTTCGGCCATTGCCGTCGAAGATATAAGGATGGATGCCAATATTAATATAAGTCTTTTCATAATATCATCTTTTACAGAAACAGAATGCGGACACGTCCGCCCCGGACGTATTGTCTGTATTAACGCAAAAATATCAAGTTCTTATCCCATTGACGGCATTTTTTTGGCTGTGCCTCGATTCGTTTTTTGTGGTGTGGCACGCCTATTGGCATACGGCGTGCCTGCCGCGCTATTGACATACGCGCGGCGACAATTTTCGGACAATCGACCAAGATCTACCCCATTTACGTTTGGCATAGTTTCATTGATGTCATTGATGTCCGCAGTGCTTGCATTGTCTGGTCGAGGTCAATGCGTCTGGTTATCCTGAATGTATTTTATATCTTCTTCGTTCAGCTGTGATCCGCACAATTCCACGATTGTTTCCAGTGAATACTGATGCTCAAGAAAAACATCTAAAAACGTTTTTTTGGAATATGGACTGTGAGCATGGATATCGACACCATGTGCAAACAATTCCTCCATAATACTATGGATTTCTTCATTGCTCAGATGGGGAACGCACAATTCCATGATCGTCTCTGTGTCATAGTCCTGTTCAAGAAGGATATCAATAAACGATTTTTGAGAGCTTAGAGTTCGTGCATGAATATTGGCCCCATGCGCAAGCAATTCTTCCATAATGTCACTTTCACCTTCGTTGGCAGCATACAACAGAGGTGTTTGACCATCTTCATTGTATATTTCCAGATTCGGATGATATTTTAACAGTGCCCGAAAAGCCTTCTCCTGATATTCCATCGTATAGTCGTATGCCTCTCCACGTGCATTATAAAGCGGTTCCGTTGTCGTCCTATTCATTGATACTTGCAATGGAGTGTTGCCATAACAATCCTGAGCATTGATGTCCGCGCCGTGTGCCAGAAGCAACTCAATGGACTTGTCAAGATTATACAGGGCAGCATGATGCAATGGCGTTACATCATTATAGTTTATTGTATTCACATCTGCACCGTGTTCAATCAACAGAGCCGTGATCTCCGGGCCATTGTCTATGGATTGCGCATAATAGATGGGAGTGCAGTTGTCGTCATCTCTCCCGTTGACGTCGGCTCCATGTTCGAGCAAAAACTTCGCGCAATGAACAGCGTCCCCTAATGCAGCGCGATGCAAAAGCTGTTTGCATCCTTTAAATTCGAGTTCGAGGTCGCCACCATATTGCAATAAGAGTTTGACCATTTCCAAATTGTCTTGATGACACGCGATACACAATGGCGTTTCGTTAAGACAGCAATACTGATATTTGTTTATACAATTCGGATCGGCACCTTCTTTAAGTAGAAGTTCAGCACATTTCAAATGCCCATGCTCTACGGCAATATGCAGTGGCGTTTGACCATATTTATTGGCTACATGAAGATAATCCCTTATTTTTTCGTCGCCAGTCCCTTTTTCACGCAATTTCTGACGTAACAACCGAAGCAGATATTCCAAACAAGAATTTGCGCCGTACAACGATACCAAATGAACGACCGGCCATTCCGTCTCTTCCGCATGTTT
The DNA here is from genome assembly GCA_045597285.1 of Myxococcota bacterium. Lineage (GTDB taxonomy): Bacteria > Myxococcota_A > Bradymonadia > UBA4248 > UBA4248 > UBA4248. The sequence goes on along the minus strand of JAZODZ010000349.1, from coordinate 17,185 downwards.
ATCAATATATTCCAGCAAATCGGCCTGATTTTCCAATTCGCACTTTAGACACTCGCAATTGTCATTGTGGATTGCATCTTCCAGTGATTTGTAAGCTGTATTTTTATCGTCCATAATATCCTTCATAATATGTCATGGAGTATCTGTCACAGTCAAAAACTCCCTGCATCATTCATGGCTGGAAACACAGGCGTTTCGCCAACTCAACACAGAGAGTTGAAAACAGTCAGGCTCTTGGAGTGGCTATTATTCAGAGGTTCCTTAAATAGCAACTTCATCGTATGCGCCCCATCGTTGCATTTAGCACACTCCTTCCATACCGTCCAACATCCCAGTCCACAGATTGCTGCATTCTTTCACCCGAATAGTGCGAATGTGAACTTTAAGTGGTTTGAGTTCGCATCAGATCAGTGCGGATGTGAACTTTAAGTGGTTTGAGTTCACATCAGATCAGTGCGGATGTGAACTTTAAGTGGTTTGAGTTCGCATCAGATCAGTGCGGATGTGAACTTTAAGTGGTTTGAGTTCGCATCAGATAGAACAGTGCGGATGTGAATCTTAAAATGAGTTACCGCAAGTCTTTGGCTACCGTTGCATTTTCGCGCTTAATATGCGAAAAAGCGGCTTTTGGCGTGCCCGGTTCGGGCTTTTTTTCATTTGATTTGCGAGGATAAAAGTATGGCAGACGATACAGAAGCCAGTGTGTTTGAGATGATTAACAAACTCGGTGGCATCGAGAAATTTCAGAGCAATCCATTTGCGTTCATCGGCGAAGTTTTCAAGCATCCCGATCTTTTGGCCAAGATTGACAAACTGTCCAAGACCCCTGAGATGCAGAAACAGATTCAGGAAAGCATGAACAACCCGATGTTCCAGCAAATCGTCGGCAACAACCCGCTGCTGTCGGGCATGATGAACGACTATAAAAACCGCCAGAGCCAGTCTTCCAACGAAACCGTCGACGTCGAAGCCGTCGAAAGTGACGACAACGAAGAAGAAGAAGGCGTCCAGGTCGATGGTTACGATTTCAAACTCCCCGGTTGGAAACCCATCGACTGGCTGAATTCGGTCAGCAGCCAGCCTTTCTATATTCCCGATGACGAAAGCAAACGCATTCACTTTGCCGACATCCTCGAGGAACTCCCGGAAGAATGCCGTGAACGCGTCGAAATCATTGCCGAGAAGCGCCTGCAGCTTCACATCAATCCGATTCAGCTCGCCCAGCTCGAAGCCATTGCCGAACAGAAGGGCCTTCTCCCCATCGATCTGATGGCAACGCTCGGCGGCTTTATCGGCGAAGTCTGTTACTGCGCCACCCTCGTCATGCCCGATGACGATCTCTGCGACCTCGCCAAATACGCGATCGCCAGCCTTCACCGCCGTTCCGGTTTCCCCGTTTCGAGCTATCTGATCCAGAACCTGCTCTATCTCGATTCATTCGACTCGATCGAAGAATCCGACTGGATGAACTTTATCTGGTCTTTGAGCGGCAATCCGATGGACGGCCGCGACGGCAACTTCACGACGTCCTGGGAAGACGTCTGCCTTGTCGCAGAAATCGCCGCAGAAAACCTCGCCAAAGAGCCGGAAATGTTCCTCGGTGTCTGCCTCGGTCTGGTCAACTGGAATGCCGTCGAACCCAAAGGCGAATCACACCCGCTCGCCAAACTGCTCTCCAATTTTGAAGACAAAACAGCTCTGCGCAATCTCTTGATGAACTGCCTGAACGGTCAGAAATTATATTCGATGCAACTCATGAGTATGCGCGAGAACATCAAGACGGATGCGATCAACTACGTCATCGACGGCGACGGCCTGAACGTTCTGCTCGAAAAAGCCGCTCTCTGGCCCAACACCAACGTCGAGGCCGCAGGCATTCTGTTGCGCAAACTCAATCTTTTGTGGGATCGCGCCGATGCTGAACGCCGCGATGCCTTCATTCTTCATGCGACACACATGGGCAGCGAAGAACTCGCCTTTAACGCCCTCGACCTCGGTGCCCGTTATCAGTCCGACAAATATCGCCTCATGGCACTCGATTCCCAGTATGAATCCATCCGCCAAAGAGCGTCACAACTCGGCAAATAGCTTTTATAAGGATTGAAAAAAGCCCCGGTAAGACTCGGGGCTTTTTTATGAACGGCCTATTCCTGCAACAGAGGACGCAATGGGACTCTATATCGACCAGGGCAATTTCAACAAGCTGTTCACGACTTGATTTATGTCGATAAGACAGCCTTAATCGGGTACCTGAACCGCATGACACGCGCCAGCATTGCATCCAGCCAGATTTCGATATGGCTAAACCGTTACGACAAATTGCGCCCCTTTGAAGGACTCAGTTCAATGATTACCAGTTCAGGGCGATTGTATATTCGTGGTATCCGCGTAGATTCCCGGGCAAGACCGCGACTGATGATCATTGTTGTATTATTCTGAACATACAGGCCGCCAGCCAAGCCAGGAAACAACCCCCTATTTGGGCCATAAAGACCGTTTGCGTAAAGCCCATTCAGAATGCCGGGAATTCGCCATATTCCGCCATGCGTGTGACCAGCTAGTACCAGGTCGAAATTATATTGACTGTAAATGTCAAAATACTCCGGACGATGAACGAGAAGAATCGTATATGCCCCGTTTCTAGGCAGAGCGGCGACTTGTGCTACTTGGTCGATAAAATTGCCATTCGCATGCTCAAGAAAACCACTCGTGAGATTCCAGGCATACGCATCATCCACCCCACAGATGTTGAGGCGTGTGCCTTTAATACTAATCGTGTCCATCTCACCGCTGAGACGGATAATGCCCAACTCCTTCAGAGCCGCCATTTTTCTTGCAAATCCTTCTGCACCAGTCCGATACTCATGGTTCCCGGTCACATAGTAACTCGGATAGCGTCCGCTGATGCCTTGCAGAAAGGATAAGGCATTGTCGTCCGACAGTTCATCATCGAATATATCTCCCCCCAGCAAGACCAGATCCGGTGCCTGAGCGACCATGGCATCCAAAAGCTCTCTTTGCCCTTCACCATAGTCACAGGAATGCAAATCCGTCACGAGCGCAATGCGGATCGACTGGTTGAAGCCGTCTGCCTGCAAGTTGTAAGGAACAACCTTTAGGGCATTGTAAAGACCAGGCAGGATCAGACATAGGAGAACTATGGGCAGGCAAATAAAAATTTTTTTCTTCTTTCTATTCATCGTCGGTCTAAATTGATATATGACAAATGCTGTATGTTTAAGGGGTCAACAATTCATGTCCGTGATTACGGACATAAATGGTTCGAATAACAACTAACTTTCATTATAATTCAATATACCAACTTGGTCTTTCCGTAGCGCACTGATATCTATCCTTATACCATAATTTATATATTTTAGAACCAGGATTGCAACACTTATCAATTTTTGAATCAACCTTAACTTCATCAGTATGACAACAAGCACTATCTTGACAAGTACTTCCATTTTGACATGCAGTATCACAATCACCACATGTTGTTAGGCTCGTTAGATCAGATTCACAATTTTCATTCGATTCATCGCAATTAGCATACCTCGATTCACAACGATCATAAACACATATTCCATTTTTACATGACACTGCACCAGAAAAGTGATTGCTTAAATCATGACAACGATGTCCAAGCGAGCCACAGTTGTCGATATCTTCTAATAAATTAATATCACATCCATTCCATAATTGACCATCACTATCAGCCCAACCATAGGCACATTTATCACAATTTTCGAGGTTCAATTTGTCCAGTTCAAGGCAAAATTCCTGAGATTCTTCATTAATTACATAAACACAGGACGTAAACCCATTGATACATTTGCACGAATCTACAATGCACTCTTTACCATTCGTACACTTATGACCACAACTTCCACAATGATTAGAGTCACTATTAATTGGCAAGGAATTACAACCATCTATTAATAAATCGCCATCACTACAATAAGTTACACCATCAGAATAATCGTCACATTCTGTACACGACTTAATTTTTTTATCTTTCATATTGTAACATTCACCATTACAAGCAATCTCACCTTCCCCGCATATTCTTTCGACACAATTACCTTGATAACAATATTTATTCTGCAATGCACAATTATCATGAGAATCACCACAATAATAATTGTCTGTTTCAATATCGACGCATTTAGACACCTTAGGACCATCAGCACTCGGATAATCATCAACGAGTATGTTATCTATATTGCTACACATACACTCACCGGTATTAACATTACACCGAACAGAGCCTATAATATAGCTACAATCAATTCCTTTTGTGTTTTCGTCCGTGCATGTTGTCATACCACAATGTTTAATATTTGTAGGCTTGCTTTTATCTACGCAATCGCCATCACATTCCACTTGTCCTGTTGGACATGCACAATGACTCATGTATGTTTTAGAATCATAAATACAAGTTCCCAAAATGCACTTTTCACCTGCATAATCATTTGTTCCACTTATACTGCTATTGCACATTCCTTTTGATGTAGCACCACAATGATTAAGCAACATTTCATCACTATCTAGTGATATACATTCCTGATTATTACCACACGCGGCCGTTCCCTCGGGACATTCACAAACACCTTTTACACATATTTGATTCTTTTTAGAACAATCATTATATGTGCTACAATTTGGGTTGGCATTGCAAAAATTATCATTATTATCAGGATTAATACAGCTATCACCACATCTTACTAAGCCACTTTTACATAAATTGCAAGCGTATTGACCAGTTGAATTGCCTTCTTCGTCATAAACCAATCCACAAAATCCTGTATTTTCATCACATGTTGTACCTTCGCTCGTGTCATCTTGTCCTGCCCCACAAGATTTATTGTCCGACGGATTCAGGCATTTATCATTAATTAATACCGTTCCTTCTGGACAGGAACATTTAGGATTATTCTCATTGTTTATACATATCATTCCACCAGCACATCCAAGTTTTTGTGCATTAATATGCGCAATCAACTCTTCACAGGAAGTAATCCCACATATTTTAGCATTTGAAGGATCAATACAAACTGTGTCATCATTAATCATGGATGATCTAATTTCTTCGAATACATCTATCATTTGAGATTTTATCGAATCATCTATAAGCGATTGAATGTCAGATTTTTTGCATATATCTTTACAATCATTTTCAACACACTTAGGATTATTATTACTTCGCTCACAGCGTTGAGTCGCAGTGCAAATATTATCACAGCTACCACAATATTTATTGTCTGAATCTAAGTTTACACAAACTGTATTTCCATTTTCATCATTGCACGATGTAGCTTCACAAGTTTTTGAATCACATATTCCATCTATACAAAATAAATTTTCTCCAACACACCTATTATTACACCCCCCACAGTGTTCTGAATCTTCACTAATATTCACGCATTTTCCATCACAACTAATCTGCCCATCACCACACTCGCTACACATCTTAAAATCTTCTTGTCTTAATTCTCCTTTCTCATCGATTTGCGTCTTACAATTGTGTGCATCAGCTGTACAGATACCGATATTCATGGCCTCTTTTGCAAGCTCGATTTCGTCTATTGTGCAACAGCCCGTCATATCTGTTCCATGACATATTTCAGAACCAGTCGTTGGTATTACAAGCCCAACAGATTTATAGTCACCACAGGCGTATTCATTGTCTGTAATTTTTCTAATATACCTGCCATTTTTTAATGAAAGAAGATTAAATCCACTGCAGCTAGTCACTTCATTATCTGCCACATATTTTTCATACTCGGATCCATCCCAATGGCATGCCTGTCCCCCGAGTGCAACCGCAATCAGTGCAGAAAGAATGTGCGGGAAGAGGAATTTGTCGACTGTGCTTGCTTTCATACTTGAACTCCATGTGTGAATCCCATTGGGCTATTGGGAGCGCCATCATGGCGCGATGTTTTGCCTGCCCGATCGCACTATAACACGCCCTTCGAGGTTGTTCAACTTTCGGCAGTTAGAAAAAAAATCCCTTAAAACACAATCCCAACGACACCTGGGTTAACCTTAAGAAGACGTTCGCTGACATGCGGTTCCCGAGAAGGTTTGCCATTGATGTGCTGGAATCCATGTTTGAGCTTGAGAAGCCCCCGCACTCTGATGGCTTGCCACACTGCGTATTTTTCTCGCTTTAAGATGCTCCCTATAATATAATTACGTCCTGGCATACGATACGTGGTCTGCCATATCTATGCTACAGAATATAAAAGGGCTTTTACAGAAATTGGAGATTTTGATGGAACGTCTTTACGAAATAGTTAAAACGGAGCAACCCAATATTTGCGAACTCAGCGTCATAAAAGACGGAAACATCCTATATGAAGGTTTCTGGAATGGTTTTGCGAAAGGGGACGCGCTGAACGTAATGTCCGTTACAAAGAGCGTGATTGCACTGCTGGTAGGAATTGCAATTGATAAAAAATATATTAATAATATTTCACAAAAAGTCATGGAGTTTTTTCCGGACTACCAAATCAAACGCGGTGAAAAGACGATATTCGATGTCACAATCCGACATTTGCTGACGATGACGGCCCCCTATAAATATAATTCAGAACCCTGGAAAAAAGTCTGTACAAGCCTGGATTGGACCGTTGCAGCACTCGATTTGCTTGGTGGACGTTCAGGGATTACGGGTGAATTCAAATACGCAACGCTCGGAATTCAAATTTTGAGCGGAATTCTTGAAAACGCAACGGGTATGCCCGTCATCGATTTCGCCAACCAGTATTTATTTATTCCGCTGGGAATTCCAAAGCACGATATCCATGGCGACAGTTCAAAAGAAGAACAGTTTGATTTTCTGATGAACAAAGGTCCGCGCAAAAACGAATGGTACAGCGATCCCATGAACCGGGTGACAGCTGGCTGGGGACTGACGCTGTCAGCCACCGACATGGCAATCATCGGCGAAATGTGCCTCAACAAGGGTATTTACCACGGCAAGAGAATCGTATCTGCAAAATGGATCGAAGAAATGACAACGCCATACAGAAAGCTCGGAATCGAGTTTGGCAACCTGTCGTATGGCTATTTATGGTGGATTACAAATGTGGATGCACATCATTATGCCGCCATCGGTGATGGCGGCAATGTCATCTATGTCAATCCGGAAATTAACGTCGTCGTCGGCGTCGCAAGTACATTTAAGCCAAGAGTTTTTGACAGAATCGAATTTATAGAGACTAAGGTTCTTCCTCTTCTTTAAATAGAGAGGATATTCGAATAAGGATTAACTCAATAATAAATGTTAGAAATTTTACCTAGATGGGCGATAGATTCAGCCATGGGGGTGCTACGTTTCACCCTAGGCAATAACAATTACAGTAATATTTGAATAAATATTGATGACAATAAATCACGTATGGTAAACTTAATTGCTGACGATGCATCGTTCAAGAACATCGTAGACTTCTGACTAACCAAAGGAAACAAAATGAAAGTACGTTCACTCAATGCAGTATTTGTGATGACTACAGTTGCACTATTGTCTTTTAGTGCCTGCAAATCTGTTAAACCAGCAGAATCTTCGAATGAGTCTGGGGAATCTTCAAACGGTTCATCGGATATTGCTGTACATATTGATTTGGGGAAAGCTATCAGTGATTCTATCGAATCACTTGAACCGCTCAAAGAAAACCCATCATTTACCCCCTATCGCAATAGTCTCGCTTATGAATATGACTTTGACAAATATAAACTCGTTCTGGAATCGAGATGCTTTTCAGATATTAAAAGTACAGGGTTTCGAGCAGAAGACAGGGAGAAGTTAGGAACCTTCTCCATAAAGAAAATAGCCGAAATCATCGCCAGTAAACATGTGGCAGATAAGGACAGCAAACCGATCATATATTCCACTGGCATAGATGATTTCGTTTTTGCAAAACCCGGAATCATGTTTGCTGTTTAGATAATAATCAATCTGTCACAAGGTATGCCGTAGACCCCAATGGAGATATTTTTTTGCTCGAAACGAGTGAGGACGAACAGAATACCTCAAAAATTGCTCATGTCGATGTTGTCAAAGATGCCAAAGATAAATCCAATATCGCGTTTACTCCGACTGAATTTTATGGTTTTAAATTGTATCAACAACCCAATGCAAAAAATAAGATTTCAAAGCTGTCAGCAACGGTAGCTTCAAATATTGCGTATCAACAACTTGAAGATAAGACCGAAGAATGGATATTCGTATTGGATGGTATAAGCCATATCAACGATGAAGATGCTTTTGAATTCTCAATTGGTACAAACGGTTACAGAGGGTTTGCATCCAAAACGAGAATGGCTGTAACGTCGACTGGTAATGTTTATCAATATCAGCAAGTTCCCCGAATAATCGGGGAATTTGATACCACAGCACAACCACCAGAGCCTAACGAAAAAGGAACTGAATTGCTTGGCTTTACTGATATGCACACGAATACATTTATAAACTATGATTACGGTACGTATATTTATCATCAGCCTAAGCCGAATTTTGCCTTCAAAGGACAAAATTCAGATCTATTGGGTGCCAATGCGATATTTCAAAAAGTAATCTCAACTCGCAATCTTTCATCTGGTGTCATACAGCGTATAAAGTTGGATACGGACGATTTCTCTCTTTTGTCATATATTAAGCCATACATTAATTATGAAAAAACAAATACTGAGATAACCTTAATCGGTGTCGATAAAGTTGATAATAAAGATGCGCTTGAATATAAGGTAAGCATTATCGACACCGATAAGTTTTATTACAAATACAACTTGACGGTTAATCTCGCAGTCACTGAAGATGGAAAAGTCTATGATTATACCCTAACTCCAAAACTCCTCACCAAAGCAACGGATTTAACATCTGAACCGCAATCTCTCTCTTCTTTCAAAGAAAAGTTTAAAGCTGAAAAATCAGCGCACCCTGATGATTTTATCCAAGATACGTCTAAGTTTGTATTTTCTAATCATAATTATTATATCAATAACAACAAAGAGGTTGTTCGAAAATTACCCACGCTTAAACGAGGAAAAGCCCTGGAACATATTCGCCCACTCATTGATGGCTATAAAGGAGAGTTATTACCTCTGCCCTGGTACGTATACTTAACAGAATATGGTAATATCGAAGACGAACCTGCCTATATTTTTGATTTAGGCCAGGGCTTGGAAATCGATAACGAAAATATTATACGCAAACAGTTTAAAGCTGCCATTACTGTTAGTGGGAAAATATATCAATACGAAGGCGACACTCCTAAATTGGTCAAGACAGTCACCTTGCCTCCCCCCTCTCCTTTTGCCGCCTTAGATGAGGAAGAAGAGGATTTTTAGTTGATTTTTAGTTGATTCACTCGGTATCATTCTCATATGGCATATCGGCGTAGCCGATATGCCACTTTATTATTTGCGTTTGGTCGGAACACACTGCATGACGACAATGGCAATCCAATCCTCTGTGCGGGTTATTCAGCCACTATTTTGAGGTGTCTCGCCCGAGCAAATGAATTATTTCTCGCTTTTTTTACCTCTGGAAGACTGCGATCTACCGCCTCCTGCCTGGTTTCGACAAGACCTACGTAATCAAGAAATCCTGTTAGGAAGCTGAATAGTTATGGACGAGAAAGCGAAAAATTAGAATTTGAACCAGATATTTGTTAAGATGATTGAAGAAGAGTTCTGCTCTTTTGAATGTGAATAGAAAAAGAGAAACAAGAGAGTAAATATGAAAAAAAACGCGTTAGTTTTGTCTACATTGTTGATGTGTGCGCTGTCCGCCTGTGGTCCTGCCAATAAGACGGAAATCAACAGTGCAACGCAGGAAACCGTTGTGTCGCAAGCTGCCCCCACTCAGTCACAGCCTGCCCCCACTGAATCACAGACAGACCACGTTCAGTCACAGACAGAACCCACTGAATCACAGCCTGCTCCCACTGAATCACAGACAGAACCTGCTGAATCGGCTCTAATAACAAAGCCGGTGAGTTCCGGAGCCAAAGAAATACTTGATTTAAGAATTGACGATCGTGCGCATTCGATGACAGCCATGGGACAAGATGGCGGAGGCATAGCTGTCGGGATTCTCATTGACGGGGCAGTCGCATATACGCACTGCATTGGTACGGCAAGCAATGACAGAGACGACGATATTACCCCCGATACGAAGTTCAATGTCCATCCAGGCAATCCATTCAAGATTTCCCACGATTCCAGTTTATTTACAGTCGATGGTTTCAAAAAAGCAGGCATCAGTAGCATTGCATTTTCGCCGGAAGAATCGTTTGCACATCCCAATGACATATCCCTGCTGACTCCTGAATCGGAAGACGATTACGAAAACGTCATACTTCCATTCAAAGTTACTCAAGCTGAAGGCACTGTTTGGGCAAGCTTGAATGATGTAATGCGTTATTTAGCATCAAATCCGGTGCCAGATATATTGGCAGAGTATCGATATGAGCATTTTAGTGGAAAAACGCTCCGATATATGTTGCACGGAAGCGGCTACACAGTATCTGTGGCTTATGTACCGTCTCAAAAAATATATGTCATTATATTGGAAAATTCAATCGATTTGGGTATCGATTGGTATGTAGGATCCATATTAACAGCATTAATGCCTGATTCTAATGTAGGAAGTGGTCATTATAAATCGAAAGAAATGAATCCGCAGGAACGTCGAATATTATATTCTCTAGACAAAAAAGACAATGCAGCTTTAATTGGAAAATATCAGTGTGAAGATGGATATCGCGATTTCCAAATCGATTGGGATGGCAACAAGTTTGTTCTGAATACGGATAATTGGAATTCGCGTATTGGAGGAATCGACACATATAATGCTGATATCAACAAGGCGAGCGTCAATGACGAGGGCGAACTCACAATTGAAGGCGCGAGCAAGGAATACAGATTGTTGGATGCCCCGGTATCAGACATGAGGATTACCCCGGAATTTGACGAGAATCATAAGATAATTTCAGTCACAATTGGGGAAGAAAGGCATGAATATGAACTTATCGGCAATACGCATTACCATTCATGTATAGTCGATAAATTCATGACCTGTAAGCCCATAAAGTAGCGCATCGGTTGCAGGCGCAAGCCCGCGTTTACGCAACGACGCCTGTGCGAACAAAACGCGCCGCATTTCGGCCACCAGCGCCCCGCAGGGGCGCTTGATATTAATGATGTCTTTTTCCGCGCATTTTACCTCAGAGGATAGAGATATTTACCACAAAACAAGGCATTTACATCATTGCAACATCCAGACTGTTGCCGCTTGGTTCGATAAGATTACGTCCCATGTATATAACGCCATTAGGAACCTGAATAGTTACGAACGAGAATGCGAAAAATTAGAATTTGAACCAGTTATTTGTTAAGATGTTTAAAGGAGTTTTTTTGCGCTTTTGTAATGTGAATGAAAAAAGAGAAATAGGAGAGAAAAATGAATAAAAGCGTGCTGATTATGTCTACACTGTTGATGTTTGCGCTGTCCGCCTGTGGTTCCGCCAGCAAGACAGAAATCAACAGTGCAACGCAGGAAACCGTTGTGCCACAGACATCCCCCGCTCAGTCACAGACAGAACCTGCTCAGTCGGCTCTGACAACCAAGGAGTTGAGTTCCGAAGCCAAAGAAAATATTGATTTTAAAATTTCTTCTCGTACGGATTCGTTGGTGGACATGGGACAAGGTGGCGGGGGCATAGCTGTCGGGATTCTCATTGACGGGGCAGTCGCCTATATGCACGGCTTTGGTACGGCAAGCAATGACAAAGACGACGATATTACCCCCGATACGAAGTTCAATGTCCATCCAGGCAATCCATTCAAGATTTCCCATGATTCCAGTTTATTTGCAGTCGATGGGTTCAAAAAAGCAGGCGTCAGTGACATCGCATTTTCGCCGGAAGAATCGTTCGCACATCCCAACGACATATCCCTGCTGAATTCCGACTCGGATGACAATTACAAAAGCGTAGTACTTCCATTCAAAGTTACTGAAGCTAAAGACACTGTTTGGGCGAGCCTGAATGATGTAATGCATTATTTAGCATCAAATCCAGTACCAGATATATTAACAGAGTATCAATACGATTATTTTAATGAAAAAACGCTGCGATATATGTTACATGGAAGCGGTTATACAGTATCCGTAGCTTATGTCCCATCTCAAAAAACATATATCGTTATATTGGAAAATTCAATCGATTTGGGTATCGATGCGTATGAAGACGATATTTTAACAGCGTTAATGCCTGATTTTATTTCAGAACATTATTATAACCTGGAGGAAATGAACCCGCAGGAACGGAGAATATTATATTCTTTGAACGAAAAAGACAATGCGGCTTTAATAGGAAAATATCAATGTGAAGATGGATATCGCGATTTCCAAATCGAATGGAATGGCAACGAATTTGTTCTGAATACGGATAATTGGAGTTCGCGTATCGGAGGAATAGACACATATTATGCTGATGTCACCGAACCGAGCGTCAATGACAAAGGAGAACTCACGATTGAAGCCGAGATCAAGGAATACAGACTGTTGGATGCTCCGGTATCAGACATGAGAATTACCCCGGAATTTGACGAGAATAACAAGATAATTTCAGTCACAATTGGTGAAGAAAGACATGAATATGAACTTATCAACGATACCCGTTTCCATTCATGTATAGTCGATAAGTTCATGACCTGTAAGCACGTAAACTAGCACAATGGTTGCATTATCAGGAGTTTTTCTGATATGAAAAAACTATAAATATTGTAGGTATCTTCATATTTGTAATAATAGGGATATTGTTAAATACATCTTGCGAAGTAGACTATGTTCCGGCGAGCACGGGCGAGCCATTCCGTGTGGCTCTGTCGTTAAGCCCGTTTGCGCTGAATCAGTTTGAAGACGGCTATTCGTTCGTCGTTGGCGACAAGACTGCGACGACACCTGAAGAATTGCGATATATCGCGACCTCGGCTCGACACAGAGATGTTTGTACGCATCGCGACCAAGCGTCACAAGACATATCAGGCGGATGGCAAGACTTTGGATAATACGGTGGATGGCAATGAAGATGAGAATGCCAACGTGCACACCTTCGATCAGGGCATCGAGCTTTGTAAAATTGCCGCCGCACTCGATATTCCCATCAATCCCGAAATCATGTTCTGAATAATCTTTGTCTGCCTCGTATGGGTAATAAGTGTAATAAAACCCACTGCCGTCTTTTAGCCATGCGGGCTCCTCCAAGGCTTGTTGTCGGGCGCGGGCGCCAACACGATCCCATTGGACTGCATTTCCACCAGTGTTTGCGCGGCATTTTCGGGGGCAGGCTGGTTTCCTGCGCACGAAATGAACATGAGTGATGATAGGATCATGGCAAAAATTCTGTGTTTGGGCATGGGTTTCTCCAAAAAAAATCGCACGGCGTATGCGTTTACGCATAGCCGTGCGGCGCAAGGCGTATTGGCGCAGCCAATAGCCGCGCAAATCCATATTATTCTAATACATACATCAAGAAACTGTATATATCCGCTTTTTCCTCAATGATGGATTGTACCATACCAGCGCCGCTATGCCCTGCGTTCTTCTCGATCCGCAATAGTACCGGTTTGTCCGAGGTCGTTGCATCCTGGATGGCAGCCGTCATCTTGCGGGCATGTAAAGGATTGGCGCGTTCGTCGCTGTCTGAAGTCATAAACAACACACTTGGATAGGCAGTCCGTTTGACATTCGAATAGGGAGAATAGGCCAGGATATTCCTGAATTCTGCTTCGCTTGCCTCGGCATTGCCATATTCCTCGCGATGCCCTATGGCAAATAGATGATATCGCATCATGTCCAACAAAGGTGCATCGCACAGGATCGCCCCGTACAAATCGGGACGCTGGGTCAAAGCTGCGCCCATCAGCAAACCGCCATTTGACGAACCATAAGCAGCCAGCGACGATGGCCGCGTGTATTTGTGTTCAATCAGGTATTCCGAAACGGCATAGAAATCATCAAAAGAATTCTGTTTTTTCAAACCAATGCCGTCCTGATGCCAACGCTCGCCATATTCCCCACCTCCTCGCAGGACTGCATGCACATAAATACCGCCCTGTTCCAGCCAGGCAAAGATGGGCAGGTTATAGAAAGGTTTTTCCATCATTCCCAGGCCACCGTACCCATAAACAATCGTTTTGGCCGTGCCGTCGAGCCTGGTGTTTTTATGCCGCAAAACGAAGAATGGGATCTTTGTCCCGTCCTTCGAAGTCGCAAACAACTGCTCGCTAATGATATCCTCGGGATGCGTATTCGTTTTGACTTCGGCCCAAATGCTCATGTCGAGGGATTGGGGATCAACCTTGTAAATATTTCTGTAGATTGTGAAAGATGTATAACTTAGATAAAGCGCATCCGAATTGGGATCGCCATTTATATCAATGATCGTTCCTTTATCGGGCAATTCGATGGATTTAAGCCATTTTCCATTCAAATCATAGACATCGAGGTAATTGATGACATCCTTGAGAGTAACGACAAACAGCTTATCCTGGACGATGGCAAAATTTTCGATGGTGCGATCCTCAAATTCGGGAACAATCGTTTGCCAGGCACTTTCAGTAAGATCGTGCTTTTCTGCCGACAAATCGATTTTGATGATGCGATAGCGCGGTGCACCGTCGTTTGTATTCATGTAAAGCGAATCTTGTACAATATGAGCTTCCTCGATATCACCTAACTTGTCTGGCAGATTGAACCATTCACCGTCAGAATGTGTGCGACGAATTCTGCGATTATTTCTGAGCCACTTGCCATCGCTTGAAATACTGATCCAGTTGGCTGGTGGCTCGGTGATGATTTTATCTTCACTCTGGGGCGTCCCGATTTTGTGAAAACGAACGTGGCTCTGTCGAGCGCGTTCTTTTACAGAAATACTCGTATCCGCCGGGAAATAGGTATAATAAAATCCACTGCCGTCCTTAAGCCATGCGGGAAAAGCCCATCGTGCATCCTCAAGTTTGTCACTCAGTGTTTCGCCGGTTTCGACATTCATAATGTACATCGTAGACATATCGGCATTATTCGGGTTGAGTGTATAAGCGAGTAGTTTGCCATCGGGAGAAGCACTGGTTCTGCCCAGGGCGATAGAACCGTCATTTGACAGTATGTTGGGATCGATCAAAAGTCTAGGAGAACTGTTGGGATCGCTAGCATCGCGCACGTAAAGGGACATTCTTTCTTCATCTGGCTGGCGTTCACGGTAGAACACGTTTTTGCCTTTGACCTCGGGTATGGAAATGCTCGACATATACAGGAGTTCCGAAAGCCTCTTTTCAAATTGTGCTTTCATCGGCATTAAGGCGTTACACATACGTGTTCGGTCCAAACAAGCCATGGCATACGCCAAACAAACAATTCAAAGCCCTGTGCCAGAATCATGGTATATTAACTCTGAAAAACATCATCGATGCCTTCTCGGTCGAAGCTGTAACTAAAGAATTCTACAAAGGCCAGGATGGCGTCCCCAAAGGGGATAAAGACGATAAAACCACGCCACAGGAATGGATCGAGAAGTACTATGCCAAGTGCCGAGAAAAATTCGGTTATTACCAGTGGTACCAGGTATTTCAGAGCTATGTCATTTTGCACAGCGAAGACCGTGATAAATTCGGTGCCCATTTTTCGATGGCCGACAAACCGGCAGACGAAAAGGATAAGAAGCAACGCGAAATCCGCGATTACGTCAAGAAGCTCTTTGGGCGAATCGTCTTTCTGTTCTTCCTGCAAAAGAAGGGCTGGTTGGGATGCAGCGCCGATGATACCGAATGGAAAACCGGCAACCAGCAATTCATGCAGGATTTGCTCGACGCATATATCAAGGATCCGGAAAAGTATCACTATACGTCGAACGAAAACGTGGAATGTTCCGGATTTTTAGACGCGATGCTCGAGCCACTATTCTTCGATAACCTAAATTGCGATGAGAGAGAGGGGAATTTGTTCGAGCGAGACGGAAAAGTCTTTTCTGTCGACGGTCTGGGCAAATGCAAAGTCCCATATCTCAACGGTGGGTTATTCTCGAAAGACCCGGTTGATCCGCCCATATCGCGGTTCCCGAATGAATTCTTTATCGACTTTTTTAAATTTCTGAACAGATACAATTTTACGATTTACGAAAACGATCCGATGGATGTCGAAGTCAGCGTCGATCCCGAAATGCTCGGCAAGATATTCGAAGGTTTGCTCGAAGACAACAAGGACAAGGGGGCCTTCTATACGCGCAAAGAAATCGTCCATTACATGTGCAAAGAAAGCCTGATTGCCTATTTGAACAAAGACAACGAATATACCGAGGCGGCTTTGCGGCATCTGGTCGAATATCACGATCTATGTGGCGAAGCATCTTCGCTCGATACACCTGAAATCAAAAAGGCTCTACTCGCCAAGCTCATTGCGGTAAAAATATGTGATCCCGCCATCGGTTCCGGTGCATTCCCTATGGGGCTATTGCTGCAGCTGTTGCACTGCCGCCAGGCACTCGGCGACAAGACCGATCTTGGCGAGATGAAAAGAAACATCATCCAAAACAACATCTACGGCGTGGATATCGACCGTGGGGCGATTGATATCGCCCGACTTCGTTTCTGGCTGTCGCTCGTCGTCGATGCCCAAAAACCGGAACCCCTACCGAATTTGAACTACAAAATCATGCAAGGCAACTCGCTACTCGAATCGTATCATCAATTCGACTTGAGCAGGCTGTCAGAGGGCATCATCCAGAAAGGCGCACAAGGCGTCCTTCCGACAAATCACAATGCCGCAAAAACATGGATGGATAAATTGCGTTGTAAAACGAACTATTACTTTTCTGCCACGCAACACGACGAACGCGATGCGTTGGAAAAAGAAATTAAACTATGTTGCCAAACTCTCGTCGAACTGGCGGCTCTGAATATGGAAGAATCCGAGCGAGCCGAGTTGCTAAATCTCATTCCCGAGGAGAATGACGAATTCTTCCTGTGGCATCTCTGGTTCAAAGACGTGTTCGATCAGGGCGGTTTCGATATCGTGATTGGAAATCCGCCGTATGCTTTAACTGAAAAAGCCAATATTTCTGATAGAATTCAAGAACAATACAAGAAGTACAGCGTCCATGAATACAAAATTCAG
>JAZODZ010000348.1:0-9324 GCA_045597285.1 Myxococcota bacterium | reverse complement strand
GTTAAACAACGTGAAGAAATTGATATCGACCGCTGCTTCCTGATGCGTGAGAACGCACCTGCGGATGCAAAGAAATTACAGCAGTCTCTGATTCTCCGCGGTGCCAAGTCGGAAAAAATGAGCCTTTTGAACCTCTGCTTCGATATCGATGCGGAAAAATATACTGAGGCAACATCCAAGATTGATAATCTTCTCAAATCGGATAATGTCGCAATTAAGATTCCTGTGCTTGAACAGAAGCTTCGAATGCAGGAAAAACGAGGCGACAGCTCGGATATGCTCCATGAGACTGCAAATGAATTGCTCGCGCTCTCACCAGAACATCCGGCGGCTAAAGCTGCTTTGAACAAATAATGACAGGAAATCAGCCTCGATTTTCGGCGGCTGATTTCTCTGATTCATACGCCGCAGAAATGCGGCGTTTTTTCGTTCTGTAAACTGTGAACAAATATTATTATTTTATAACAATTATAATATTTATAATATATCCGCTGTTGACGGCACAGGTTCCGTTTGAATATTTTGAACTGTCGAGCCTCGAGCCGCCGCAGATACAGTCTGCATCGGCATTCTCCGAACCTTCGCTGATGCCGCCGCATTTGTTTCTCGACAGTCAGACCCAGGCCGCCGGTGATTTGACGCTTTCGGAACCCTTTGCCCCTCCGGTAGGCAATCATATCCGGCGGCGCGTTTATTCACATATCGAGGTGAAAGACGATTCCCGTCTGATTTATATCGTTCCAGACCCGAGTCCGTGTGTGCCGTGGAAGAAGAAAAAAACTCCCAAGGGTTATGCGCTTCATCGATCCGCCTTGGTTTATCGCGAGAGCGACGGCGTGAACGCGATGGATATTCCCGGGGATTCCCCGGAAATGCTCATTACTTCGTTTCAGAGCTATCACGAGGTGGATAACACGCCAGCCAATGAGGTCACGTTGTTGAAGTGTCCTGATGATACTTATGCCGTTTCTTCGTCAGCACGATCGAAGTATCGTTTCGAATATGAGACGGTGTCGCTTCCCGGGGCATCCGAACCGAAGGCGGCCGAGTTCTTTATCGGCAAGAAATGCTCACCATCAGCTAAAGAAACTGCGGATGTCGAGAGGCTTTTGGAAGAACTCGTGAAAAATGCGCCTGCGCTCGCCGATATTCGCAAGAAAAAAGATCCGATCTATGAGCTCATCCGTTATTTTCAGTCATTTAGCAGCGAGCATTTGACGGAGGTGACGGATGACAGCGCGGTGAGCATGGAACTCGTGCAGCAAATGCTGTGGGAAAAGAAAGGGCTGTGCCGCCATCGTGCGATCATGATGGTTCTTGCCGCGAGGGCGATGGGGTGTTCTGCCAGAATCGCGGCAAACGAGATCCATGCGTTTGTAGAACTGAAGATGGATGGGCACTGGTATCCCGTTGAACTCGGCGGAGATGCGCGTTCTCTGACGATTCAGCCGACAAGCCCTCGTCTGGCGGCAAAGACCGTTTCGAATTATTCGTTTGTGGACGATGCCAAGGAGACGGCTGAGAATCATTCAGAAAGCCCATTGGCGGTCGAAGTGAAGGTGCAGAAGGCAGGGGCGTCGGGCAGTTCTGATACTGCGGATAGAGTTGTGGCGCATGGCGAGCATGTGAGTTTTATTCCCGAGACCAGGCTGCCCGTGATGACACGCGATGTCGATATTCAGTTTTCGGGGACTTTTGTGAACAATCTAGGATTACCGCTTAGGGGCAGGGAAATCCTCATTGAACTGAGCCGCGGGGAACGACGGGTGAGTCTTCAGGTGAGGACGGAGGCTGACGGGAAATGTCGATTTACCGTTCGCCTGCCGGCGGATTGGCCTCTGGGGGCGACGGATGTGTCCTGGACGGCTTTGAAAAAGAATCGACGGGCTGATGAATAAAAGTGGCACGGGCGTATGCAATAGCCCGTGCGGGCACGCGTATGAAATAGCGTGCCCTGCGTCCGGCGTATTGCAAATAGCCGGCGCAATAAAAATATAAAAGAAACAGGTGAAAGAGTGATTGAAAAAGATGCGGAAACTGTCCATAATATGGCGCGATTTTCTGATGGGAGGTTTTCCGTGAAAAAGCTATTTCTTGCGTTATTTTTATTTGCCATCACAGCGCCGTGCCTCATGTCGTGTGCAACGGATACGCATTACGACTCGGTGAGTACTGAGATCGAGCTCAAGTGGAATGTTTATCAAACGGCTATGCAGGAAGGTGCCAAGATAACGCTTCCTCAGAGGTTTGAGTTTGGCCGCGATTTGGATACGGTGAGCACGATGACTTTGCATGAAGCCTGGCTTGTGGGACCGTCCGTGTCGGTAAAACAGAGCGAGGAACAGGCAAACCGTTTGTCTGAAGACGTGTTTACGCTGGATTTCGTGAAAAAGATTACGGTTTCACTTGTCGATGCGAACAAGAAGACGACAGAGTGGCTGACGATTCCTGAATCGCGCCTCCATGGTAACGAAGCTGTTTTTGAAGAAATCAATGTGGGCGATCTTCACAATTACATTACGTTTGTAAAGAATTCATTGGGTGAAGATATTCCTACACTTGAAATAGCCATTGATATCGCCGTGGAACCCTATCATGCGGTGCGTTACTGGAGCGACGTGTGTAACATGGTGGATACCAGCGAAGACCCGTGCGCGATCCATCTGCCGCTGTCGATGCAGTTCAAAATGGTTGAATAGTCAGTCTCTGATTGACATTCATTCGGCAAAACCATAGAGGTTAGCCGCCAGCATGAGCGATGGCGGTTACTTATTTGTTATCATGAAGGGTTTTATGCGTCGCTTCCTCCTTCTCGTTTTGTGTTGTCTTTTCGCGTTCTCATTCGTCGGCTGTGAGAAAAAAATCTCCAGCGGCGGCGAAGAAGCCTACGCTGCTTACTTGAGTTTCATCACGAACCTTCGTGCTTGCGGCAATGATCCGGAATATCAGGATAGCGGCGATAAACAGGAATGCGACCGCGATGCGATTTGGAATGCGCTCGACGATTCGACGAAATATCAGGTCACCGAGGCTTACACGACGCTGATTCGAATCGACCGCATTATCAAAGAGTATTTCGACTCGATTGAACACAAACAGATGCGTGCGCAGGCCGGCACCGACTTTATCGACGATTGCGACCGCCTCGTGACGGATGAGGATATCAAGAATTTCTTTTTCCGGACGTTCGATCCGTCCAAGGTCGTCTTCAATGAGAACGTCGATTCCGGGCTTCAGCTTCAGAGCGACTACATCGAGAACGAAAACACCGTCCACATCAACACCTATCAGAAAGGCGGCAATTCGCAGGTCTTTACGATGAAAAAAGGGAGCGACGGCGTCTGGAGGACGACGTTCTTTAACGACAGCCTTACCCGGGCGTATGCGCCAATCTTTTCGAGCGCAACCGCCATGCGCGAATACGCAAAGGGCAATCTCGAAATCGAGTTGAAGCGCAGGGCCGAAGTCCGCGACTATTTCCTGCTTCAGGCTGCCGTCCAGAGAAAGCAGAAACAGGAAGCCGTCGAGGCCATGAAGGCCGCGCTTGAAAGCGCCGAAGGGGATGAATAACATTTAATGTCGCAGTCGGTTACGGGCTTTGGCTATGCCAAGGCCCTTATTTTTGGCGAATATGCGGTGATGTATGGAGTACCGGGGCTTGTCATGGGGCTTTCCGCAACCCTTCAGGCGCGTCTTTCAACGCCGCCCGCCCGTTCCATGACGCCGTTCGAGTCGCGCCTCTGCGAAATCCTGCGTTCGACGCGCTCCATCGATGCCGATGTCCAACTCCAGAATGACGCCTTCTTCGATGACACGGGGCACAAACTCGGGATTGGTTCAAGCGCGGCAGCCGTCGTCGCCGTCCTCAAAGCCGCATCAATGCTGGATAATCGTCCCTTCTCCCTCATCGAGGCAATTCAGTTCCATCGAGCGTTGCAGAACGGTGTCGGTTCCGGTATTGATGTCATTGCCTCGGCCCTGGGCGGCCTCATACTCGCCCGGAATTGCCCCGATGCCCCCGAAATCGTGCGCATTCCCGCACAGAACCTGCCCTGTATCGCCCTCTTTGCGTCGCATCACGAAGCTCCAACGGGTAGCTTTATTGCCGCCGCGAAACGTGCTGAATCGACGCACCCGTTCAGAACTTGTATGGAGAACATGCGCGAACTCTGCGAAAATATGGCGCATTCGGTCATTTCCGGACAAAAAATCACTTTTTTAGAACAAATCCATGCACTTTGTGCGTTGCTCAAATCGTTCGGCAATGTCATACAAATGCCGATCGTTCCCGATTTTTTTCAGGAACTTGAACCGATTGCCGATGCCTGCCATGTCGCGATCAAGCCTTCCGGCGCGGGAGGCGGCGATATATTGCTCGCCATGGCATCGAACCCGTCGGATATCGATCAGTTCGCACAGACCATTCCCGCGCAGTTTAACCGGATTCCGTTTTCCATCGCCGATTTGAGAAATTGAA
The DNA here is from genome assembly GCA_045597285.1 of Myxococcota bacterium. GTDB lineage: Bacteria > Myxococcota_A > Bradymonadia > UBA4248 > UBA4248 > UBA4248. The sequence continues at coordinate 4,847 of JAZODZ010000348.1, read as the reverse complement.
ACATGAGCCACGAAAGTGATATTCTCCAGAATACGGCCAGAAATGGCGAGCTGAAGATGGCCCGTGTCTACGTCTCTGCAACGATCGAGGCACTTGTCTTCGATGCCGCGATAACCGCCGTCATGTTCTGGAAACTGGGGTTTTCTTCATTTTCCTTCATGCAGGCGATTGGCATTGCGCTGTTTGTCCTTTTCTGTTTCAGTGTCGTCATCTGGGTGCGCAAAAAAAACATCCGAAAAGAAATTCTCGGACAGCTCGAAGCGGCACACATGGAAGAAAAGGATATCGTGGCCTTCCTGAAAGATAATCCGACCGAATACGAATTCGTTCACGCCCTCTTCATCAGGCCCCCGAAATCGGAACGGCGTTAATTCAACTCCCCTCCCCTACTCTCAATTGCTTATTTCACTTCAACTTCCCACTCCCTACTTTCACCTTCCTGACTCAAATGCCCGAATTTTTAACGAATGCGTTCGACTTCCTCGCGAAGGGCGGCGTAGTGATGATTTTTATCTTCCTGTGTTCGATAGTGGCCATCGTGTTCTTTATCGAACGTTGCATCGCCCTCAAAGCCGCCATGCACCAGACCGTGTCCGTGCGGGATTCCCTGCTCGAAGCCGTGCGCGATCGGCAGTACGAACGCGCCTTGACGCTGTGCGACTCGAACAAAGGTGCAATGGCAGAGCTCGCCAAATGCATCATCCGCAACCGCCATCTGACGCGCGAAGGCATTCAGGAAGTGCTCGCGGATGAGTCCAAACGCCAGTTTGCCAAATTGAACCGCTTTATTCCCGCCATCGGCGTGATTGCCAGCATTTCGCCGCTTCTCGGTCTGTTAGGCACCGTGACAGGTATGATTCAGGTTTTCAGCAACCTCGCGGATGAATATGCGGCCGGCGCACACGCGAACCCGGGCATGCTTGCGGGCGGCATCTGGGAAGCGCTCCTGACGACAGCCGCCGGCCTCTGTGTCGCGATCCCCGCATTCCTCCTGCATCGGATACTCAATGCCATGCTCGACAGGCTGTGGCTCGAACTCGAAAAAACGGCCACGCAGCTCATCGATCTCATCGCGCCGCCCCCCGTCAGCGCCGATAAAAATCGCCCGAATGACATGCCTCGCGCCGTGTCCGACGACAATTCCGCCACCAAAGCGGCTTCTGATCAGGGTGAAACGGAATGAACCTGCCTCGTCCAACAACTCGCTATGCGCCGAATCTCGATATCACGCCGCTCATCGACGTCGTCTTTCTTCTGCTCGTCTTTCTGTTGCTAACCATGACGTTTACCGAAGAAAAACCCGATATCGAAGAGGCCATCATCGATATCGAGCTCGCCAAATCCTCGACGACCGAAACGCCGACCCCGCCGCAGTCCGTGACTTTGCTCGTCAACGAAAGAGGCGAACTCTATCAGGCCGACGAGGCCGTGCCCAAAACTCAGGATGAACTCAAGCTCTATCTGGCCGAAAAACTCCTCACTGCGCCGGATTTGAACGTCAGCGTCAAGGCCGATCATCGCGCCAAACACGGCCAGGTCATCGATGCACTCGACCTGCTCAAATCGCTCGGCATCAAACGTGTCAACCTCGTGATTGAAAAGAAAAAAGAATAATGATTGAACAAATTGTATCCAAACTCATTGATTCGTATGCGGAAAATTCGGAAATGACGAATCTTCAGGCTTGGCCTCTGCCGTCGCGTGTCTGCGTGACGGACCTGACCCACAAGCTCGAAAGCCTTCTCTACCCCGGCCTGATCGATTCGATTCCATATCCCGGGGCGCTCTCGTTTAGCGTCGGCAGCCGCGTGGCCGAGGTCTATTCGACGCTTATAACGCTCGTTTCGGAATGCCTCCAGTATGCACGCAATTGTCCGAATAACCGCATGATTCCGGATTCCGCGCTTCCCGTCAACGAGCAGGCGACTCAGATTGCAGAGAACTTTTTCGAGGCATTTCCGAAGATCCGTCGTCAGCTTGCCATCGATTTGCATGCCGCCTATAAAGGCGATCCCGCCGCGAAAAGCTATGCCGAGATCATTCTGGCCTATCCGGGGTTTCGTGCGCTTTCGATTCACCGGCTCGCGCATCAGCTTCACTTGAGCGGTGTCCCGATTCTGCCTCGCATGATGAGTGAATACGTGCACAACCGGACCGGCATCGACATTCATCCCGGTGCGACCATCGGGGACGGGCTGTTTATCGATCACGGTACCGGCGTGGTCATCGGCGAAACGACGGTGATCGGTAGCCATGTCAAGATTTATCAGGGCGTCACGCTCGGCGCGCTCAGCATTCCCGATCCCGATTCGGCCAAGCTCGAAAAACGCCATCCGACAATCGAGGACGATGTGACGATTTATGCAAATTCCACGATTCTCGGCGGCAAAACGACGGTCGGTGCGCGTTCAATCGTCGGTTCCAACGTCTGGCTGACGCATTCCGTCCCGCCCGATACAAAGATTCTGTTCGTTCAGCCCGATTTGAATATTAAGCACGCCAAGACGAAAGACTATGAATTTATATATATTATATAAATTCATATAATATAAAACATAGTGCTCGATTGAAAATATAACAATACATAAATATAATATTTGATATATATTTGCGCGTCCTATGCGCCGTTGGCGCATACGGATCGCGTACACGGCTATCGGCTGCGCCGATACGCCGTGCGCTCGCCTAGAGACGTGCGGACCGCGCGTCTCTACGGCTCGCTATATCCATATTTCTCGCCTATGCGCGTTGCGCCTCACGGCGAACATGGGCCTATTTCCTGTATTGCCTGAGCAGTGATTTGACCAGCCCGGCATTCTGTGGATCGTGATACCGCAGAATGGCTTTCTGGCGTTCGCGATCCGCACGGGATTTGGCGCTCCAAATCGGCGTCTGCCCTTCGATGGGAAGATACGGCGTGTAGCCCGTGTAATACATCGTCGTGGCGGCGCTCATCGGCGTCGGCAAAAAGCTCTGAACCTGGTCGACAAACAAATGCCGATCCATCAGCCAGCGCGCCACGTCGAGCATTTCGGGATCGCCACAACCGGGAAAAGACGAGATGAAATACGGAATGATATACTGCTTTTTCCCGCACTGTTCGGAGACATCTTCAAAGATATTGCAGAACTTGTCGAAGATACGCGCATCGGGTTTGAGCATCAGCGAAAGGACTTTGTTATTGACGTGTTCCGGGGCGATTTTCAAATAACCGCTCGTGTGGAATCGGGCAACCTCGCGAATGTATTCCGGCGAACAGAGCGCGAGATCGTACCGAATTCCGGAACCGATAAAGACATGTTTGACCTGCGGGAGATTTCTGATTTTTCGGTAGAGTTCGATGGTCGGCGTGTGATCGGTATTGAGATTCTTACAAATTTTGGGTGCGAGACATGACGGTCTCGAACACTGACGACAAAGTTCAGGATTCTTGCCGCCAAGGCGGTACATATTGGCCGAAGGGCCGCCGATGTCGCTTATCGAGGCCTTGCCTTTAGGCGATTCTGCACAAATCTTCAGGACTTCGCGCTCAATGCTTTCGGGCGATCGGCTTTGAATGACGCGCCCCTCGTGCGCCGCGATCGAACAGAATGCGCATCCGCCAAAACATCCCCGCATGATCGTGACCGATGTTTTGATCATTTCGTAAGCCGGAATGCGAAGATCGCCATAAGAGGGATGTGGTTTCCTCGAAAACGGCAAATCATAGACGGAATCGAGGTCTTCTGTGGAAAGCGGCTCGGGAATCGGCCCCATCCACAGCTCGCGATCGCCATGTTTCTGCACGAGCCCATGGCCGCCCTGCCGCGTTTCGAGAATCTGAATCCTCGACGCTTCGGCAAACGCCTTTTTATCGCTTTTGACATCCTCGAACGACGGCAGGCGGCGGACATCGTATTCGCCGCGATGATTGCCTGCCCCGTCTTCACGAATTCTGAGCGATTCCGGAAGCTCGTCACAGAGCATGGCAATGCCGGGAAGTCCCCGAAATCGCTCGAGCTCCCATTTATACGACAGACCGTGTGCTATCGTTTCGAGCGCCCATTCGCCACTTCCAAAACTCAAAATATCCGCACCGGAATCGACGAGAATAGAAGGCATGACGGTGTCGCGCCAGTAGTCGTAATGCGCCATTCTGCGCAGGCTTGCCTCAATGCCGCCGATGACGATAGGAATATCCGGCGCAAGGCGGCGGCAGGTTTTGGCATAAACCGTAAGGGCGCGATCGGGCCGGGCACCCGCCTTCCCTCCGGGGGTATAGGCATCGTCATGCCGCCGGCGTTTCTCGGACGTGTAGTGATTGACCATCGAGTCCATATTGCCGGAATTGATGCCCCAAAACAGGCGCGGCAAACCGAGCGCGAGAAAATCATCGTCCGATTTCGGCTGTGCCACGACGCCGACGCGAAACCCTTCGTGATGCAGATAACGCCCAACAATCCCCGTCGAAAACGACGGATGATCGATATAGGCATCGCCCGAAACGAGGATGATGTCGCACTCTTTCCAGCCGAGGCGATCCATCTCTTCGCGAGTCATGGGAAGGACTTCGGCCGTTCCCAGGCGCGCAGCCCAGAACTTTTTATGGGTATGGAGCATGGCTTATACGATGTCGATATGGGTGACGTTCTGAGGCGGTTCGCGCATGAACGAGCGAGCAACGGCCGCAAACTGCAAGGGATCGTCTGTCACGAGGAACTCGGCATGGCCGTGATGCGCATCCGAGGCCAGGAGATTTCGTGTGCGCAGCTGCTCGACGAGCGCGGCGGCTGTCGCCTGGGCGCAGTCACAAAGAAACACCTAAGTCGGATCGTAGCCATGTCGTTCTGTGAGCCAAGGAGTTGTGT